>NZ_AXCA01000191.1:0-74083 GCF_000475415.1 Halomonas sp. PBN3
CACGTTTGCCCCTGGTGCGACTTGCCTATTCGGCCCGCCGGTCCCGCTCGGCCGCGGCGGGGTCGAAGGGCGCGTGGCCGGCCTTGTTGAGCACCGGGTTGGCGTACTGGGCGAGCCACCAGTCGCGCAGCTCGGCCGGCACCTGCTGCAGGCGGGCCTGGAAGCGGGCACGGTCGGCGTCGGTGACCTCCGCGAGGTCGACCAGTTCGGGCGCGATGCCCAGCGCCTCCAGGGCGAGTCGGTGGCTGGGGAAGAGGCGGTAGCCAGCGAGCACCTGGCGGTCGATCTCGGCGGCGACGGCGTCCGGGGTGTCGAAGGAGGCGTCGAGCGGCCTGCCAAAGCTGAGCCGCACCCGCCCCTTGTGGCCGGTGATGCCGGCGACGATGGACTGGATGTCCTCGTACTGGGCCTTCTGGTAGGCCCCTTCGTGGTGCACCGCATACAGCTCGCGGGCCTTCTGCACGTCGCAGGGGTCGTACTCGTAGCTGATCGCTACCGGCACCAGGCGCAGTTCGGCGATCGCCTCGCCGAGGCTCGCCTGGCGGTCCTCGGCGCGGCGCGCCATGGTCATCATTTTGATGATCGCCGGGTCGGTGCGGTCGATACCGTCCTTGGCGCGCCCCTCGCGCTGGGCCATCCAGATGGAGTGGTTGTCGGCGGTGATGGAGTGGCGGATATAGCCGGAGAGCTTCTGGTAGGCGGCCAGCATGGCGCGCTTGCCGCGGGCGCTGCGCGGCACGATGAAGCTCTTGTTGAGGCGCATCAGGTCGGTGACGTAGGGCTTCTTGAGCAGGTTGTCGCCGATGGCGATGCGCACCGTGTCGCGCCCGGCCAGGTAGAGGGCGTAGTTGACGAAGGCCGGGTCCAGGGAGATGTCGCGGTGGTTGCCGATGAACAGGTAGGCGGTGCCCGGGTCCAAGGCGTCGAGGCCCTTGGTCTCGAAGGCGTCGGTGGTGGTGCGGATCATCCGCTCCATGTAGCCGGCGACGCGCTGCTGGAAGCCCCGCACGCTCTCCACTCCGCGCACCTGGCGGCGGATGGCGAGGCTTGCCAGGGCGCGCGAGAGCCCCGGCATGACCCGGGAGAGCCGCGGCAGGCGGTAGCGGGTGAGGGCGTCGAGCAGCTCCGGCTCGTGGGCCAGGCGTGCCAGGACGCAGGCGACCTCGTCGTCGTGGTAGGGGCGGATCTCGGCCCAGGGATCCCGGGCGTCGCTGGTGGGTCGGGTCTCGGTCATGGTGGTCAGGCGTCGCTTGCGGTACCCGCCTCGCCGCCCAGCCAGGCGATGAGGCGCTCGATGTTCTCGCCTAGGGCCTGGGCCATCAGCACGAAGTCGGTCTCCAGGCGCAGCAGGGCATCGTCGCCGTCGTCGGCGGCGTTGGCCTCGTCGACCAGGGCATCACCGAAGCGCAGCGACTTGAGCGCCAGGTCGTCATGCAGCACGAAGCTTAGCCGCCCTTCGATCTCCACGGCCAGCTTGCTGGCCTGGCGGCCGCTCTCCAGCAGCTGCTGGATCTCGTCGCTGTCGAGGTCGACCTGGCGGGCACGCAACACGCCGTCGTCGCCCTTGGCCTTGAGCTCCACCTGGTCGCCCAGCACCAGGTCGGCGGGGCGCGAAGCGGGGTCGGTCAGCCACTGGGTCATGGCGCGCATGGGCAGGGCCTGGGTGGCCAGCGGGGTGACCTTGAGGCTGCCCAGGGTCTCGCGCAGCAGGTCGAGCACCTCCTCGGCACGGGTGCGGGAGCTGGCGTTGATGCCGATCAGCCGGCGGCGGGTGTCCCACCACAGGTCGACCTTCTGGCTGCGCACGAAGGCCCGTGGCAGCAGCTCCTCCACCACCTGCTCCTTGAGGGTGAGCTTCTCCTGGCGGCGCAGCTTGCGTCCCTCGCGGGCCTCCACCTCGGCGGCACGCTCGTCGACCTCCTCCTTGACCACGCCGGCGGGCAGCAGGCGTTCCTGGCGCAGGGCGCTGAGCAGTCGCTGGCCCTGCAGCTCGTGGAGGCGGGCGGTGTCGGCGCGTCCGCCGGGGAAGGTCCAGCCCAGGCGGCGTGGATCCTGGCCGCCCAGCGGGCGTGCGGCCTGTTCGGCCAGGGCCTCTTCCAGGGTGGCGGCGTCCAGCTCAGGGGCGTCGTGCAGCCGATAGAGGTGTAAGTGCTTGAACCACATGAAGCATTTTCCCGCAGAAAAGGGGCGCCATTATCACCGAAGGGGGACGGGGGTGCCAGCCTGGATGCTGGGTCGGATTTGAAACGAGTGTTTGAATGCGAGGCGGCGGCGGGCCTAGAATCGAGCCCGGCACCCCATCCACCTTATCCGACGGAGCCCTGCCATGGACCCACGATCCACCCGTACCACCCTGCGCGTGCGCGGCTACCACCTGGACGGCTACGGCCACGTCAACAACGCCCGCTATCTGGAGTTCCTGGAGGAGGGGCGCTGGGCCTATTTCGATGCGCGGCCAGAGCTCTTCGCCCGCCTGCAGCGCGGCGACATCGCCTTCGTCGCGGTCAACCTCAACATCGACTACTGCGCCGCGGCGGTGGCCGGCGACGATCTGGCCATCGACAGCCGCCTGTGCGAGCTGGGCTCGCGCAGCGCCCGCATGGCCCAGGAGATCCGCCGGGTCGCCGACGACACCCTGGTCAGCCGCGCCACCATCACCTTCGTGCTGCTCGACGTGGCGGCCAACCGTGCCATCCCCATCGAGGGCGAGCTGCGCACCCTGCTGGCCCCGCTGGTGGTCGAATAGCGCCTGCCTTTGCCTCGCCCGGGGTGGTATGATGTGACGCTGTTATGGCGCCCCGGGCAACACCACGGCGGGCGGCCAACCTCTTGCAGTGCAAAGGATTCGACGACCCATGGGTGACATCGCCAGAGAGATTCTGCCAGTCAACATCGAGGACGAACTCAAGCAGTCGTACCTCGATTACGCGATGAGCGTGATCATCGGCCGGGCGCTGCCGGATGTGCGCGATGGCCTCAAGCCGGTGCACCGGCGCGTGCTGTTCGCCATGCACGAGCTCGGCAACGACTGGAACAAGCCCTACAAGAAGTCCGCCCGCGTGGTGGGCGATGTCATCGGTAAGTACCACCCCCACGGTGACAGTGCCGTCTACGACACCATCGTGCGCATGGCCCAGGACTTCTCCATGCGCCATGTCCTGGTCGACGGCCAGGGCAACTTCGGCTCCATCGACGGCGACAGCGCCGCGGCCATGCGCTACACCGAGGTGCGCATGTCGCGCCTGGCCCATGAGCTCTTGGCCGACCTCGAGAAGGAGACCGTCGACTGGGTCGACAACTACGACGGCACCGAGCGTATCCCTGACGTGCTGCCCACCAAGGTGCCCAACCTGTTGGTCAACGGTTCCTCGGGCATCGCCGTGGGCATGGCCACCAACATCCCGCCCCACAACATGGTGGAGGTGATCGACGCCTGCCTGGCGCTGATCGACGACTACACCCTCACCGTCGACGACTTGATGGATCACATCCCCGGGCCGGACTTCCCCACCGGGGGCATCATCAACGGCCGTGCCGGCATCCTCGAGGCTTACCGCACCGGCCGCGGGCGCATCTACGTGCGTGCCCGCCACACCATCGAGCATGACGACAAGAGCGGCCGTGACCACATCATCGTCACCGAGCTGCCCTACCAGGTGAACAAGGCGCGGCTGATCGAGAAGATAGCCGAGCTGGTCAAGGAGAAGCGCATCGAGGGCATCGCCGAACTGCGCGACGAGTCCGACAAGGACGGCCTGCGGGTGGTGATCGAGGTCAAGCGCGGCGAGTCCGGGGAGGTGGTGGTCAACAACCTCTTCGCCCAGACCCAGCTGCAGAACGTCTTCGGCATCAACATGGTCGCCCTGGAGGATGGCCAGCCGCGCACCCTCAACCTCAAGGAGGTGCTCGAGGCCTTCATCCGCCACCGCCGCGAGGTGGTTACCCGGCGTACCCTCTATGAGCTGCGCAAGGCGCGTGAGCGCGGCCATATCCTCGAGGGCCTCACCGTCGCCATCTCCAACATCGACGAGGTGATCGAGCTGATCAAGGCCTCGCCGAACGTCGCCGAGGCCAAGGAGAAGCTGCTCGCGCGCAACTGGTCGCCGGGGCAGGTCACCGGCATGCTGGAGCGCGCCGGGGCCACCTCCTGCAAGCCCGAGGACCTCGAGGAGGGCTTCGGCCTCAACCCCTCGGCCACCGAGTACCGCCTCTCGCCGGCCCAGGCCCAGGCGATCCTGGAGCTGCGCCTGCACCGCCTGACCGGCCTGGAGACCGAGAAGCTCCTCGACGAGTACCTCGGCATCCTCGAGAAGATCGCCGAGCTGATGGCGATCCTGGCCTCCGCCGAGCGCCTGCTGGAGGTGATCCGCGAGGAGCTCGTCGCGGTGCGTGACCAGTTCGGCAACCCGCGCAAGACCGAGATCCAGGCCAGCCACCTCGACCTCTCCATCGAGGACCTGATCGCCGAGGAGGACATGGTGGTCACCGTGTCCCGCTCCGGCTACGCCAAGACCCAGCCGCTCTCCGACTACCAGGCCCAGCGCCGTGGCGGACGCGGCAAGTCGGCCACCGCCATGAAGGACGAGGACGTCATCGAGCACCTGCTGGTGGCCTCCACCCACGACACCGTGCTGCTGTTCTCCAACCGCGGCAAGGTCTACTGGCTCAAGGTCTACGAGATGCCGGCGGCCAGTCGCGGCTCGCGGGGCAAGCCGCTGGTCAACCTGCTGCCGCTGGACGAGGGTGAGGCGATCAACGCCATCCTGCCTGTGCGCGACTACGACCCCGAGAGCTACATCTTCTTCGCCACCGCCCGCGGCACGGTGAAGCGCACTAGCCTCGAGCAGTTCTCGCGGCCGCGCAGCGTGGGCCTGATCGCCATCGACCTGGAGGAGGGCGATCGCCTGATCGGCGCCCAGATCACCTCGGGCAGCGACCACGTCATGCTGCTCTCCTCCAACGGCAAGGCGATCCGCTTCGAGGAGGGCAGCGTGCGCGCCATGGGTCGCACCGCCCGCGGCGTGCGCGGCATGCGCCTGCTGGATGACGCCGAGGTGATCAGCCTGATCATCCCCCAGAGCCAGCAGATCGATGCCGAGGCCGGCGTGGAAGGAGAGTCCGAGGGCGAGGAGGGCGCCGCCATCGAGCAGGCCAACGGCGGCCAGATCTATATCCTCACCGCCTCCGAGAACGGCTACGGCAAGCGCACCCGCCTCGAGGAGTTCCCGCTGCGCGGCCGCGGTGGCCAGGGCGTGATCGCCATGCAGACCAGCGAGCGCAACGGCGCGCTCGTCGCCGCCATGCAGGTCTACGCCTCTGACGAGATGATGCTGATCACCGATCGCGGCACCCTGGTGCGCACCCGCGTCGACGAGGTCTCGATCAGCTCGCGCAACACCCAGGGCGTGATGCTGATCCGCCTGGGCAACGACGAGACACTGGTCAAGACGGTGCGCATCGACGAGCCGGAAGACACCCCGGAGGAGGCAGGGGACGTCGACCAGGACGGCCAAGAGGACACGGGGGCAGCCCCCCAAGCCGATTGAGGGGTCTGACCTCAGGGGAGATTCAGGACCTATGACACGCCACTTCAACTTCTGCGCCGGCCCGGCGGCGCTGCCTACCGCGGTGCTGGAGCGGGCCCGCGACGAGATGCTCGACTACCACGGGCGCGGCCTCTCGGTGATGGAGATGAGCCACCGCTCGCCGGAGTATGTCGCCATCGCCGAGAAGGCCGAGGCCGACCTGCGCGAGCTGCTGGCGATTCCCGCCAACTATCGGGTGCTCTTCACCCAGGGCGGCGCCACCCAGCAGTTCGCCGCGGTGCCCTATAACCTGCTGGGCGAGGGCGGCCGACCGAGCTTCGTCGACACCGGCATCTGGAGCCGCAAGGCGATCAAGGAGGCGCGCCACCTCTTCGGCGAGGTGGACATCGCCGCCTCGAGCGAGGCCAACGGCCACACCGCGGTGCCGCGGCCGGAGGCGATCCGCCTCGCCGAGGATGCGGCCTACCTGCACGTCACCGCCAACGAGACCATCGGCGGCCTGGCCTTCGACTACCTTCCCGAGGCGGTCCGCCCCGACGGGCGCGAGGTGCCGCTGGTCGGCGACATGTCCTCGACGATCCTCTCCGGGCCGCTGGATGTTTCGCGCTTCGGGGTCATCTACGCCGGTGCCCAGAAGAACATCGGCCCGGCCGGCCTGGTGGTGGTGATCGTGCGCGACGACCTGCTCGACCGCGCCCGCGCCGACATGCCGACCCTGTTCTCCTACAAGGAGCTCGCCGCGGCGGGCTCCATGGTCAACACCCCGGCCACCTATAGCTGGTACCTGGCCGGGCTGGTGTTCGAGTGGCTCAAGGACGACATCGGCGGCCTTTCCGCCATGGAGGCGATCAACGCCCGCAAGGCGGCCAAGCTCTACGCCGCCATCGACGCCAGTGAGCTCTACGCCAACCCCATCACCCCGGCCAACCGCTCACGCATGAACGTGCCTTTCGTGCTCGCCGACGAGCGACTGGACGCGCCGTTCCTGGCCGAGGCCGAGGCGGCGGGGCTACTGAACCTCAAGGGGCACCGCAGCGTCGGCGGCATGCGCGCGAGCCTCTACAACGCCGTGCCCGAGGCCGCCGTGGACGCACTGATCGATTTCATGACCGACTTTGAACAGAGAAGGGGCTGAGGGATGAGCGAGACTCCCATCGATCTCGAGGCGCTGCGCCACCGCATCGACGACCTGGACAGCGAGCTGCTGCGGCTGATCAACGAGCGGGCTGCCGCCGCCCAGCAGGTGGCCCAGGTGAAGACCGCCGAGGACCCTCAGACGGTCTTCTACCGGCCCGAGCGCGAGGCCCAGGTGCTGCGCCGCATCATGGCGCTCAACAAGGGGCCGCTGGACAGCGAGGAGGTCGCCCGGCTGTTCCGCGAGATCATGTCCGCCTGTCTGGCCCTGGAGCAGCCCATCAAAGTTGCCTACCTGGGCCCGGAGGGCACCTTCACCCAGCAGGCCACCCTCAAGCACTTCGGCGAGAGCGCGGTCAGCCTGCCCATGGCGGCCATCGACGAGGTGTTCCGCGAGGTGGAGGCCGGCGCGGTCAACTACGGCGTGGTGCCGGTGGAGAACTCCACCGAGGGCGTGATCAACCACACCCTGGACTCCTTCATGGACTCCGGCCTGCGCATCTGCGGCGAGGTGGTGCTGCGCATCCACCACCACCTGCTGGTGGGCGAGACCACCCGCCAGGACAAGGTCTCGCGCATCTACTCCCACCCGCAGTCCTTCGCCCAGTGCCGCAAGTGGCTCGACGCCCACTATCCCCAGGCCGAGCGTGTGCCGGTTTCTTCCAACGCCGAGGCGGCGCGGCTGGTCAAGACCGAGTGGCACAGCGCCGCCATCGCCGGCGACATGTCCGCCAAGCTCTACGGCCTGACGCGCCTGGCCGAGAAGATCGAGGACCGCCCGGACAACTCCACGCGCTTCCTGATCATCGGTAACCAGGACGTGCCGATGTCCGGCGAGGACAAGACCTCCATCGTGGTGGCCATGCGCAACCAGCCCGGCGCCCTGCATGACCTGCTCGAGCCCTTCCATCGCCACCAGATCGACATGACCCGCCTGGAGACCCGTCCCTCGCGCAGCGGCGTATGGAACTACGTGTTTTTCATCGACTTCAAGGGCCACCGTGACGAGCCCCGGGTCGCCGCGGTGCTGGAGGAGGTGCGCCTGCGCGCCGCCGAGGTCAAGGTGCTGGGTTCCTACCCGGTCGGCGTGCTCTGAGGCATGGCGGTGACGGAGCCATCCGCGGTCGCCGAAGCGCGCATCCTGATCGTCGGCCTGGGCCTGATCGGCGGCTCCCTGGCCGCGGCCCTGCGTGAGGCCGGCTTTCGGGGCACCATTCTCTCTTGCGACCCGGATGTCGACGAGATCGCGCGGGGCATCGAGATGGGGCTGATCGACGGCGGCGACACCCGCCTCGATGATGTCATCGACGGTGCCACCCTGGTGGTGCTGGCGGTGCCGGTGCTGGCGATGCGTGGCGTGATGCGCGAGCTCGCCGGCCTGCTGGGCCGCGCCGCCCCCGGGGTGGTGGTCACCGACGTGGGCAGCACCAAGGCGGCCATCCGCGACGGTGCCGTCGCCGCCTTCGGGCGGATGCCGCCGAACCTGGTGCTCGGCCACCCCATCGCCGGCTCCGAGAAGAGTGGCGTGGCGGCGGCCAACCCCGCGCTCTATGTCGACCACAAGGTGATCCTGACCCCCGAGCCCGATACCGACCCGGCGGCACTTTCCCGGGTGCGCACGCTGTGGGCGGCGTGCGGCGCCGAGGTGCTGGAGATGGACGTGGCGCGTCACGACCAGGTGCTGGCCCGCACCAGCCACCTGCCGCACCTGCTGGCCTTCTCGCTGGTGGATACCCTGGCGCGCCAGGACGAGCGCCTCGAGATCTTCCGCTACGCCGCCGGCGGCTTTCGCGACTTCACCCGCATCGCCGGCAGCGACCCGGTGATGTGGCGCGACATCTTCATCGCCAACCGCGACGCCGTGCTCGCCTCCCTGGAGGACTTCGAGGCCGGCGTGGCGCGGCTGCGCGACGCCGTGGAACGCGGCGATGGCGACGCCATGCTGGCGACCTTCGACCGTGCCAGCCATGCGCGTCACTACTTCGATACCCTGCTCAACAAGACCAGCTATCAGGCGGAATACCAGATGCAACAGCAAGGTAAGCTGCGCTACCGGGTCAGCCCCGGTGGCGGCGTGACCGGGCGCATCCGCGTCCCCGGCGACAAGTCGATCTCCCACCGCTCCATCATGCTCGGCGCCTTGGCCGAGGGGGTGACCGAGATCAAGGGCTTCCTGGAGGGCGAGGACAGCCTGGCCACTCTGCAGGCCTTCCGCGAGATGGGGGTGGCCATCGAGGGCCCGCACCAGGGGCGGGTAACCGTCCACGGCGTAGGTATGCATGGCCTCAAGGCGCCGTCCGGCCCCCTCTACGTGGGCAACGCCGGCACCGCCATGCGCCTGTTCGCCGGGCTGCTCGCTGGCCAGGCCTTCGACACCGAGCTCACCGGCGACACCTCGCTGACCAGGCGCCCCATGGGGCGGGTGGCCGACCCGCTGCGCCTGATGGGCGCCGAGATCGATACCGCCGAGGGCGGCCGCCCGCCGCTGCACATCCACGGCGGCCGCCCGCTCAAGGGCATCGCCTACGACATGCCTATGGCCAGCGCCCAGGTGAAGTCCTGCCTGCTGCTCGCCGGCCTCTACGCCGAGGGTGAGACCCGGGTGCGCGAGCCGGCGCCGACCCGCGACCATACCGAGCGTATGCTGACCGGGTTCGGCTATGCGGTCCACCGCGAGGGGGACACCTGCTGGCTCGAGGGTGGTGGCAAGCTGACCGCCGCCCCCATCGACGTGCCCTCGGACATCTCCTCGGCCACCTTCTTCCTGGTGGCGGCGGCCATCACCCCGGGCTCCGACCTGGTGCTCGAGCACGTCGGCATCAACCCGACCCGCATCGGGGTGATCAACATCCTGCGGCTGATGGGCGCCGACCTGCGTCAGGAGAACGAGCGCGTGGTGGGCGGCGAGCCGGTGGCCGACCTGCACATCCGCTACGCGCCGCTCAAGGGCATCGAGATCCCCGTGGACCAGGTCCCGCTGGCCATCGACGAGTTCCCGGCGCTGTTCATCGCCGCGGCCAATGCCGAGGGTGTGACCCGGCTGCGCGGTGCCGAGGAGCTTAGGGTCAAGGAGTCCGACCGCCTGCAGGCCATGGCCGACGGCCTGGCCGCCATCGGCGTCGAGCACACCCTGTATCCCGACGGCATCGATATCGTCGGTGGCGCTAATGTTGGCGATCGTGCCGAGGGTCCCAACTACGGTGGCGGGCGCATCGACAGCCTGGAGGATCATCGTATCGCCATGGCGTTCACCATCGCCGGCCTGCGGGCGAGTGACGCCATCGTCATCGATGACTGTGCCAACGTCGCCACCTCCTTCCCCGGCTTCGTCGACCTGGCGCGCAGGGTGGGGCTGACCCTCGAGGAAGAGAGCGGCGAGGAGTGCGCATGAGCGGATCCGAGATCCCGGTACTGGCCATCGATGGCCCCGGTGGCGCCGGCAAGGGCACCATCAGCCGCCTGGTCGCCGAGCGACTGGGCTGGCACCTGCTGGACTCCGGCGCCCTCTATCGATTGACCGCCCTGGCCGCCAGCCGCCACGGCGTGGCCCTCGACGACGAGGCGGCGCTGGCCGAGGTGGCCCGCCACCTCGACGTGGTGTTCGTGGCCGAGGCCGAGGCGACCCGGGTGCTGCTGGAGGGTGACGACGCCACCACCACCATCCGCACCGAGCAGGTGGGCGATGCCGCCTCCCGGGTCGCCGCGCTGCCCGCGGTACGTGAGGCGCTGCTGAGCCGCCAGCGCGACTTCCGCAAGCCCCCGGGCCTGGTGGCGGACGGCCGTGACATGGGCACCGTGGTGTTCACCGCGGCACCGCTGAAGATCTTCCTCACCGCCTCGGCCGAGGAGCGTGCCCACCGCCGGCAGCGCCAGTTGCGGGAGGCCGGGGTGGATGCTAATCTGTCGAGTCTTTTGAAGGAGATTCAGGCGCGCGACGCCCGCGATATGCAGCGCAGCGTGGCGCCACTCAAGCCGGCCGATGACGCCATCACGCTTGATACCACGCGCCTGACGATACCGGAAGTGGTGGATCGGCTGACGGAGCTTCTGACCCAACGTGGTCTGCTCCCCGACGCCTGAAACTCCCTTGCGGCGCCTCCGGCAGCATGTGATGACGTGGCTCGGCACCGACAGCCGAGAGCCGAGCCAGGTCGAACCAGCGCCAACATCGCCGGGGGCTTGGTGAATAAGGCCCGCACTCGCTGGTGGTGCGGAGGAAGCGGCCCTGCCGCACGTTAACGTTGATCACGTAGGAACATCATGAGCGAAAGCTTTGCTGAACTGTTTGAACAGTCTCTCCAGGACATCAACATGGAGCCGGGCGCCATCGTCGCGGCCTCCGTCGTCGACATCGAGGGTGACTGGGTCACCGTCAATGCCGGCCTGAAGTCCGAAGGCCAGATCCCCGCGGCCCAGTTCCGCGACGAGAACGGCGAACTGACTATCGCCATCGGCGACGAGGTCCACGTCGCCCTGGAAGCCGTCGAGGACGGTTTCGGCGAGACCCGCCTCTCCCGCGAGAAGGCCAAGCGCGCCGAAGCGTGGAAGGTGCTGGAAGCGGCCTTCGAGAAGGACGAGATCGTCAAGGGCGTGATCAACGGCAAGGTCAAGGGCGGCTTCACCGTCGACGTCGACTCCATCCGTGCCTTCCTGCCGGGTTCCCTGGTCGACGTGCGTCCGGTGCGCGACACCACGCACCTCGAGAACAAGGAACTCGACTTCAAGGTCATCAAGCTCGACCCGAAGCGCAACAACGTCGTCGTCTCTCGCCGCGCCGTGCTCGAGGCCGAGAACAGCGCCGAGCGTGAGGCCCTGCTCGCCACCCTGCAGGAAGGCCAGCAGATCGTGGGTATCGTCAAGAACCTGACCGACTACGGCGCCTTCGTCGACCTCGGTGGCGTCGACGGCCTGCTGCACATCACCGACATGGCCTGGAAGCGCATCAAGCACCCGAGCGAGATCGTCGCCGTGGGTGACGAGATCACCGTCAAGGTGCTCAAGTTCGACCGCGAGCGCAACCGCGTCTCCCTGGGCCTGAAGCAGCTGGGCGAGGATCCCTGGGTCAACATCAAGGATCGCTACCCGGAAGGTACCAAGGTGCATGCCCGCGTCACCAACCTTACCGACTACGGCTGCTTCGCCGAGCTGGAAGAGGGTGTCGAGGGCCTGGTCCACGTCTCCGAGATGGACTGGACCAACAAGAACATCCATCCGTCCAAGGTCGTGCAGGTCGGCGACGAGGTGGACGTCATGGTGCTGGATATCGACGAGGAGCGTCGTCGTATCTCTCTGGGCATCAAGCAGTGCACCCCCAACCCCTGGGAGACCTTCAGCGCGACCTACAACAAGGGCGACCGTGTCTCCGGCACCATCAAGTCCATCACCGACTTCGGCATCTTCATCGGCCTGGAAGGCGGCATCGATGGCCTGGTGCACCTCTCCGACATCTCCTGGACCGAGACCGGCGAGGAAGCCGTTCGCCAGTTCAAGAAGGGCGACGAGGCCGAGGCCGTGATCCTCTCCATCGACCCGGAGCGTGAGCGCATCTCCCTGGGCATCAAGCAGCTCGATACCGACCCGGTCGCCGAGTTCCTGTCCGTCAACGACAAGGGCTCCATCGTCACCGGCCGTGTGGTCGAGGTCGATGCCAAGCAGGCCCAGGTTGAGCTGGCCACCGACGTCGTGGCGGTGCTCAAGGCCTCCGAGATCAGCGCCGACCGCGTCGAGGATGCCCGCAATGTCCTGAGCGAGGGCGACAGCGTCGAGGCCCGCATCATCGGTGTCGATCGCAAGAACCGCCAGATCGCCCTCTCCATCAAGGCCAAGGAGCAGGACGACACTCGCCAGAACCTGAAGAAGCTGCGCGAGGAGAGCGTCGAGAGCGGTGGCCCGACCACCATCGGCGACCTCATCAAGCAGCAGATGGGTCAGGACTGATCGAGACAGCGTCTCGCCGGACCGAAACCGCCGCCCTCAGGGGCGGCGGTTTTCTTTTTGATGGGGCATCTATCGGACCGTGCCTGTCGATATGTCGAACTCCGCTCTCTTGCGCCGACTATTGTGTTCACTCCGAAACTCAAGTTCAGGGAAGGGTGCCGCCCACACTCTCGATGGGCTGACTTCAGTGCCAATGAGTTTAACTTTACCCTTTACTTGGTAAATCAGCGGGTCGGTCACGTGAAATAGTAACGTCTCGATAAGTACGACAACTTGCGTTAATCGAATAACTCACCCAGACTCTTGCCATAAGACGGTGTTAACCGACATAATGCTTGCCCGTTGTTTCCCGCCAATCCCACCTCAAGGAAAGCGCTAGATGTCACTTCTCAACGACTACATGCAGATGGAACAGCAGCTCAAGGAACTCCAGGCCAATCTGGACAAGCTGCACAACGACAAGCGTCTCCAGACCGAACTCGAGTTCAAGGAGAAGCTCGAGGCGCTGATGAAGGAGTATGACAAGAGCGCCGCCGACGTCATCGCCCTGCTCGACCCGAAGCCCGCGGCGCCTGCCGCCAGGGCTGCCTCTCCCAGCAGCACCGGCGGTCGTCGCAAGCGCAAGCTGAAGATCTACAAGAATCCCAATACCGGCGAAGTCGTAGAGACTCGCGGTGGCAACCAGAAGACGCTCAAGGCATGGAAGGACGAGTTCGGTTCCGACACCGTCGAGTCTTGGCTGGTGCGTGTGGAAGAGTGATCGTAAGCTTCTGACGCGAGGGGCGTGCGTCCCCACGCTCCGAGAGTCAACGGCGCCTGAGAGGCGCCGTTGTTGTTCCTGACCCGAGTCAGCCCTGCTCCTGTGGTATCACTCCCGTCTGTTTCACCGCCCGTTCGGCAGGCGGATTATCGTTTCGTTTCCTCGCCGTCGAGCAACGGCAGCTGGAGCGTCAGCGCCGACTCGGACCTGACCAGTCGTGCCGCATCGCCATTGTAGTGCTCTCCCATCTCCGGCAGCACTGCCAGCAGGGTGACCAGGGTGTCATGGAGCCGCTGGGGGCCGGGCAGGTCGAGGCAGGCGCAGCGGGCCTGGGGCAGCTCGAGCAGCCGCAGGGAAGGGGAAATGGGCAGGCTGCCCGCCGACTCGCCATCCACCAGCACCCCAAGGTCGAGCCGCGGCAGGCCGCTCTGCGGGCCGGGATCGTGGAGCAACAGGAGGGCGGCGGCGCGCTCGCTGGCACCCGGCAGCGGAAGCTGGTAGCCATCGAGCCTCTCCAGCCAGCGACGAGGCGGGGGGAGCGTCTCGCTGGTGGCGTACTCCCGTGCTACCACCGCCGCGCAGGGAGGCAGCGTCTCGACCTCGGGGCGGGGGACGCTGCCGGCGGCCTCTGCCAGGGCCTCGCGCCCCGTCAGGCGATGGTGACGTGGGCTGTGGCGGAAGCGGCGCAGGAAGGCGCGGCTGAAGGCCGAGTGGTTGGTGTAGCCACAGCGCCCGGCCACCGTGCGGATGCTGAGTGGCGTGTGGACCAGCAATCGGGACGCCTTCTCCAGGCGCAATGCCTCGCGGTAGGCGCTGGGCGACTCGCTGTTGCTCAGTTTTGCGTCGACACGGCGCGCCGGGCGGGTAAACACGTAATCCTGGTATCATCTTGTGGTGGGGCCGGGGCCCTTAGCGGCGAGTGATGATCAGGGTATAATCGACGCGTTGTCGGCGGGCCTCTCCCGCCGCCGCCTCCCAGTATCGAGATGGACCCGAATGAAACACCACACCCAACGCAATGGCATGGATGAGCGCGAGAAGCTGCGTCAGTTCCGGGAGCTCGATGATGCCTTCGCCGAGGCGCTGCGCGAGCTGGAGCCTTCGACGGTAGCGGCGAGTGATGCCGAGACGGCCGCGCCAACCGCCCAGGCGGTGCCGCCCTCGGGCGAGGATTTCCAGCGGCGTCTGGAGGCGCTGATGGCGCAGTACGAGCTCTCCGCCGAGCGGGTGCGGGAGCTGGTGGAGACGCTGCGGCGCTTCGACCGCATCGCCTAATCGGTCTCGAGCTCAAGCGCGGCGATGCGCTCGAGCGCCTGGTCGCGGTGGCTGCCGCACAGGTCGGGGTCGAAGGCGAAGCGACGACACACCTCGGGACGCCGCGGATCGCCGAACAGTCGACACAGGTTGTCTTCGTCCAGCTGGACACAGCGCTCCCCGGCAGGCTTGCCGTCTGGCATGCCGGGAATCGGCGAGGAGATCGAGGGGGCGATACAGCAGGCGCCGCAGCCTGGCCGGCATCCCGCCTTCATTTCCCCGGCGCGCGTCTCGCTTCCTACCGTCATGGTGTGGCCTGGGCGATGGCGCCCTTGTCGATTCCCTCGAAAGCCTGCACCCGGGTGTCGTGACCCGTCTCCCGGGCGATCTGCCGGGCCAGCCAGTCGGCGATCCACTCCACCGTAGTTGGCGTCTGCAGCACGTGGCAGCGCTCCTTCGGCAGGCTCAGCGCGAACTCACCCTGGTTCGTGGCGTAGCGGGTAGTCAGCAGCTGATTCCAGCCAGGCTCATCATCGGCGACGATGTCGGCTTGGTCGACCAGGTAGCGATCCGCCAGCCAGTCGGCCCACCGGCGCTCCAGCAAGGGGGCGCGCTTGCCGAGCTGCCAGATATAAAGCCGCGAGCGGTGGCCATGGGCGATACGCTGGCAGTTGCCCGCGTGACGCCGCAGGCCGTGGCTGTAGGTGTAGGCGGCCCCATCGATCTCCTCCTCCCGAAGGCGCAGACGAATATCGCTGACCCGCGGCGGCGGCCGGCGCATCAGCTCCGCCGCCAGGTGGTCGGCCAGGCGCTCGGCGCGGATCTCCCGCCAGGGCAGCAGGGTCAGCGCCTGGTGCGGTGCCCGCAGCTCCATGCTCCAGGGCACGCTAGCGCGCAGGCAGAGTCCCTCGCGGCAGTCGTGGAACTCAAGCCCCGGGGCCCGGGTGGGCACCAGCAGGGTGTGGTCGACGTCGGCATCCAGGCGCTGCTTGATCCACGGCTTCACCTCGCCGAAGTCGAACAGCATGCCATCCTCGCCGAGCTCCCCGTCGAGCTCCACGTTCACGTGCCAGCTGGCGCCGACCAGCCCGCGGGTCGAGCACCACCAGGAGACGTCCAGCTGGGTCAGGCGGTTGACGAATAGCGTCATCAGTCGATTCCCGTGATCTTGTGGGTCTGCAGCGAGAGACGCCACTGGGGGTGGGCCAGGCAGTAGGCCACGCTGGCCGCCACGGTATCCGCAGCGTCGGCGAGGCCTCCGGGTACGGTGTCCATGGGCTGCAGGAAGAAGTGGTCGAAGTCGAGTCGGGCGAAGTGCTCCGGCGGGGCGTCGACCTGGGGATAGACCAGCTTCAGCTCGTCCCCGGCGGTAATCGCCAGGGCGTTGTCGCCCTTGGGACTGACACAGAGCCAGTCGATGCCGGCGGGGGCGGGGAGGGTGCCGTTGGTCTCCGCTGCGACCTCGAAACCGCGCGCCTGCAACGCCGCGATCAGCGGCTCGTCGAGCTGCAGCAGCGGCTCGCCCCCGGTGAAGACCACATAGGGTGTTGCCACTCCCTCCTGGTCCGGCCAGAGCGCGGTCAGATGGTCGGCCAGTGCCTCGGCGCCGGCGAAGCGTCCGCCGTTCTGGCCGTCGATACCGATGAAGTCGGTATCGCAGAAGCGGCAGGCCGCGGTGGCGCGATCCGTCTCGCGGCCGGACCACAGATTGCAGCCCGAGAAGCGGCAGAAGACGCTGGCGCGACCCGCCTGACCGCCTTCCCCCTGCAGGGTATAGAAGGCCTCCTTGACGTGGTACATCAAGCGTCTCCCGTGGCCAGTTCTGCGGCGGGGTCGGGCTGCTGGCAATAGGGCAGGGGGTCCGTGGCGTCGTTGGCGGCGAAGGCCGCCAGGCGCTCGCGGCAGCTGCCGCAGCGCCCGCAGGCAAGCCGCCCGCCCCGGTAGCAGGTCCAGGTGTCGGCGTAGTCGAGCCCCATGGCCAGGCCGTCGGCGAGGATCTCCGCCTTGCTGGCGTGCAGGTAGGGCGCATGGATCTCGACGGCCTCGAAGTTGGCGATGCCCGCCACGGCGTTCATCGCCTCGACGAACGCGGGGCGGCAGTCCGGGTAGAGCACGTGGTCGCCGCCATGGGCGCCGTAGTCGACCCGCCCGGCGCCGATGTTCACCGCCTTGGCGATGGAAAGCGCAAGCAGGATCATGTTGCGGTTGGGTACCACGGTGTCCTGCAGGTTGTCCTCGGCGTAGTCGGCGTCGGGCAGTGCGCGGCCGGCGTCGGTCAACGCGGAATTGTCGATCAAGCCGTGGATGGCGGTGATGTCGACCACCTGGTGCGGCACGCTGAGGCCGCGGCAGACACGGCGCGCGACCTCGAGTTCGCGGGCATGGCGCTGGCCGTAGTCGAAGGAGAGGGCATGGACGTCGAGGCCCTCGCGCAGGGCTCGGTGCAGCACCGTATAGGAGTCCATGCCGCCGGAGTAGATCACCACGGTGGCGCGGCCGGCCGCCTTAGGGGAAGGAGAAGAAGTCATGGGGTCGCTCTGGTCGGAGAATTTGTCGCGCCGCAGCGCGGCGTTCCGGGGTCCGGTCCGGAAGGGGAGGCATTCTACTGGACCCGCAGGGTGAGGCAAACGGCAGAGGCCTGTTGCCAGCGCCATTCGCCATGGCCCTATGGCGTGCTGGTTGCTGCTATAATATGCGCCCCTCATTTCCAGCGCCTTGGTGGCGCCATCGTCCTGACAACGGTGACCTCTCATGCAAGCTCCCGAACTGCTCTCCCCAGCAGGGACGTTCAAGAACATGCGCTACGCCTTCGCCTACGGGGCGGATGCGGTCTATGCCGGCCAGCCGCGCTACTCGCTGCGCGTGCGCAACAACGACTTCAAGCTCGAGAACCTCCACAAGGGCATCGCCTACGCCCACGAGCGCGGCAAGCAGTTCTACGTGGCCTCCAACATCGCGCCGCACAACAGCAAGCTCAGGACCTACCTGCGCGACATGGAGCCGGTGATCGAGGCCGGCCCCGATGCGCTGATCATGTCCGATCCCGGGTTGATCATGATGATCCGCGAGCGCTGGCCGGAGCAGCCGATCCACCTCTCGGTGCAGTCCAACGTGGTCAACTGGGCGGCGGCCCGCTTCTGGCAGCAGCAGGGCATCAGCCGCATCATCCTGTCGCGCGAGCTGTCGCTCGAGGAGATCGCCGAGATCCGGGCCGAGTGCCCGGACCTGGAGATCGAGACCTTCGTGCATGGCGCACTGTGCATCGCCTACTCCGGGCGCTGCCTGCTCTCCGGCTACTTCAACCACCGCGACCCCAACCAGGGCACCTGCACCAACGCCTGCCGCTGGCAGTACAACACCGTGGCCGCGGCCCATGACGAGACCGGCGACCTGGTACCGGCCAACTCCGCCGCGGCCCATGCGGCCAGCGGCGTTTGGACCCCGGAGCAAGGCAGTGGCCTGATCGCCTCAGGGGGCGGCAGCACCCGCCATGGCACCGCCACCGCGGGCGGTGTGGAGGGCCAGGACGAGCTCTCGGCGCTGATCGAGGATGCCACCCGTCCTGGCGAGCTGATGCCGATCTTCGAGGACGAGCACGGCACCTACATCATGAACTCCAAGGACCTGCGTGCCGTCCAGCACGTACCGCGCCTCACCGAGATGGGGGTCACCTCGCTCAAGATCGAGGGGCGCACCAAGTCCCACTACTACGTGGCGCGCACCGCCCAGGTCTACCGCCGCGCCATCGATGACGCCGTGGCCGGCCGCCCCTTCGACATGCGCCTGATGGACGAGCTCGACAACCTGGCCAACCGCGGCTACACGGAGGGCTTCTACCGTCGCCACGTGCATGACGAGTACCAGAACTACGAGCGCGGCAACTCGGTGGGGGTGCACCAGCAGTTCGTCGGCGAGGTGATCAGCTACGACCCCGACCGCGGGGTGCTGGAGGTCGACGTCAAGAACCGCTTCGAGGTGGGGGACTCCATGGAGCTGATGCTGCCCGGCGGCAACCGTCGCTTCACCCTCGAGCATATCGAGAACCGGCGCGGCGAGTCCGTGGGGGCCGCCCCGGGCTCCGGCCATGTGGTGCGTATCCCGGTGCCCGGCGAGGCGATCGCCCCCGAGCGCATCGAGTTCGCCCTGCTGATGCGCGACCTCGGCTGAGACTGTCGCCGGGAGCCGACAGCGTTTCCATTCCGCCTGCACCTTTGAGCGCTATGCTTGTAGCATCACCCCATGGAAACGGAGGTTCCCATGAGCAAGCGATGCGATCTGCGCACGACCCTGGCCCTCGCCGGCCTAGCCCTGCTGCTGGCCACGGGGCCGGCATTGGCACAGCCCCCGGAGCACGCCGGCCAGGGCAAGGGGCAGGAGCAGCGCAAGCTGCCGCCGGGCCAGCAGAAGCAGGAGGGACGCGAGTCCCGCGAGCGGTATCAGGAGGCGCATCGCGACCGCGAGTCCAGGCGGGAGCGTCGTGACGATGGCTATCGAGACCGCGAACGCCGCGACTATCGCGATCGTGACCGGCCCATCATCGACGAGCGCGACCTGCGCCGGCTGTTCGGCGAGCGGCGCGACTGGGTGTCCCGTGACGATCGCGGCGACCTGCCGCCGGGCATCCGCATGAACCTGGAGCGCGGCAAGCCGCTGCCCCCGGGGATCGCCAAGCGCTTCGATGACCGCGTGCTGCGCGACCTGCCGCACTACGACGGCTACGAGTGGCGCCGGGTCGGCCCCGATGCCATCCTGGTCGACGCCGCCAACGAGATCATCTATCGGGTGATCCGCGACGTGCTCTACTAGGCTCGCACGCCTCGGCTCTCAGTCCTGACCATGACGAGCCCGCCCCCGATCGGGGGCGGGCTCGTTGCGTCGCAGGCGCGGTGGGAAGGGCGTAGCGCCGGCGAGGGATCAGCCCTTGCGCAGCGAGGTGTTGAGGTGGTCGACCACCTCGGCCCAGTCGGCATCCTCGTCGATCGCCTCGCGCAGGAACTCCGCCTGCCCCTCGTTCCAGCAGGGGGCGTCGGGCAGGGCGATCTCCTCGGGGATCGGGGCGTGGCGGTCGATGAAGCGCTTGATCGCCTCGGGGTCGGAGGCGAGTCCCAGCTGCTCGAACAGTTCGCTGAAGGGGTGGTCGGGATGTTCCATGGTGGCGCTCCTTGCGTGAGGTGAGGCGGCGCCGGAGGCGGCCGCGGTGGATGCTCCTACCACCATAGCCATTCGTCACCGCCTCTGCTTGATGGGCGTCAACGCTAGGGTGTTCCCGCGCGTGGGCATGCCCCCTCAGGGGCGTTCGCCCACCAGCGGGGTCAGGAAGCGGCGGCGGCGCTCCTCATCGGGAAGCGGCTGGGCGAGCAGGTGCACCAGCTTGGTGAAGGCCGCCTCCGGGGTCATGGCATCTCCGGAGAGCACACCGGCGGCGGCGAGCCCCTGGCCGGCGGCATAGTCGCCGGGCGTGATCGGGCCCTGGGGGCACTGGCTGATCGCCGCCAGCAGCTTGCCCTCGCCGCTGGCGCGTGCCAGTACCCCCAGCAGGGCGGGGTCGTCCGGCAGGTTGCCTCCGCCCCACACCTCCAGCAGGGCGCCCTCGAGGGCGGGGTCGGATAGCCAGGCGTCCAGCTGGCGGGCGGTGATCCCCGGCCACAGCACGATGCGCGCCACGCCGCCGTGGTCGAGAGCGGCGTAGTCGGCGAGCTCGAAGCGTGGCGCACCGCGCTGCTGGCGCTCCAGGCCCCGGCCGGGGTAGAGCACCGCGTCATCGCCGACGCGCTCGCCGAGGAGTGGGTAGTTGGGGCTAGCGAAGGCCTCGGCGTCCCGGGTGTGCCACTTGCGGGCGCGCACGCCACGCAGCAGCCGGCCGCCGAAGGCGATGGCGACCTCCTGGAGCGCCGGGTTGGCGGCGAAGCGCAGCGCCAGGGCGACGTTGTCGGCGGCGTCGCTGCCAGGTGCCTCCAGGGGCTGCATGGCACCGGTCAGCACCACCGGGCGGTCGATGCCCTGCAGCTGGTAGGCGAGGCTGGCGGCACTCCAGGCCAGGGTGTCGGTGCCGTGGAGCACCACGAAGCCGGCGTGGTCGCGGTGGCGCTCGCCGATCATCGCGGCCAGGCGCGACCAGTCGCTCGGGGTGGCGGCGCTGGAGTCGATGGGGGTGTCGACGGCGAGCACCTCGTGGCGGGGCAGCAGGGTGCCGCGCCCCGGCGGCAGTGCCTCGAGGGCGCGGGCCAGGCGCGCTGCGATATCGCCGCCCGGGGCGAGGCCGTGCTCGCTCTCCACCATGCCGAGGGTTCCCCCGGTGTAGATCACCAGCAGCGGGCGGTCGTCAGGGGCGGCGGAAGAGGGCATGGCGGGCTCCGGTCGGTTCAAGACCGGCCCATGATACCCCGCAGCGCGCGAGGCACAACCGCGCTCAGGAGGCCAGGCGCACGGCGTCCATGGAGAGCAGGTCGACCTGCACCTCCAGGGTGTCGAGGTTGCCAAGCTCCAGGATCGGCTCGCCGGCGGCGACGCTGCCCTCGCTCCTAGCCCGTCTGCCCCCAGTCTAGCGGCAGATGGTCCGGTCGACCTTGAGGGCAGCCGGCTAGCGGGTGACCACGCGCCCGTCGGCGTCGCCCTCCAGGCGGCGGTTGCGGCCGGCGAACATCGCGAAGGAGGCCGACAGGGCGCAGATGGCCACCAGCACGCCGGTGATCGTCGCCAGCCCCAGGCCCAGTTGCAGCATCACACCCACGCCCAGCGGCCCCATGGCGGCCAGGGTGTAGCCACCGCCCTGGGCCAGCCCCGAGAGCTTGCCGGCCAGGCGCGAGTTGCCGGTGCGCAGCACGATCAGGGTGAGCGCCAGGCTGAAGCTGCCGCCCTGGCCCATGCCGAGCAGCACCACGCCCAGCCAGCGCAGCGAGGTGGGGGCCTGCAGCAGCAGCCAGAAACCGCTGGCGGCCAGGGTTAGCACGACCAGCAGGGCGGGGCGCTGGTCCCGGCCGAGGCGCGCCAGCCAGGGGGCGGCCAGGGCGGCGGGCAGCTGCACCATCACCGAGGCGCCCATCATCCAGCCCGCCTCGGCCTCGCCGTAGCCACGCTGCACCAGTAGGGTGGGCAGCCAGCCGAAGACGATATAGGCCAGCGACGACTGCAGCCCCATGAACAGCATCACCTGCCAGGCCAGAGGTTGGCCCAGGATCGCGCCCATGGAGCCGCCCCCGCCGGGCAGGGTGGCCTCGTCGCGGCGGGGGGCCAGGGCCACCCAGGCGACCAGGGCCGTCACCGCCAGCGCCGCCCAGCTGGCAAGCCCGAGGGGCCAGCCACCCAGCCACTCGCTGAGCGGGATCGACAGTCCGGCCCCCAGCGCCCCGCCCAGGCACAGCGCCATGGTATAGACGCCAGTCATCAGGTCGGCGCCGGCGGGCAGCTCACGCTTGACCAGCGCCGGCAGCAGGGTGCCGGCCACCCCGATGGCGGCCCCCACCATCAGGGTGCCCAGGAACAGGCTGGCGACCAGCGGCACCCCGCGCAGCGCAAGGCCCGCGGCCAGCAGCGCAAGGCCCGCCGCCAGCGCCCGCTCCGGCCCCAGGCGCCGGGCGAGCCAGGGGGCCAGGGGGGCGAAGAGGCCCAGGCAGAGCACCGGCAGGGTGGTCAGCGCGCCGATGGCCAGCGCCGAGAGGTCGGTCTCCTGCTGGATGCGGGTCAGCAGCGGGGCCAGCGAGGAGAGGGCGGGACGCAGGTTTAGCCCCACCAGCACCATCAGGCCGATGAAGACACCAAGGGTCTGCCTTTGCTGCACCATCTCCGTCGCCCTGGTCACCGTCTCTCCTCCTTGTGTCTGGCCCAGCGTTACGCCTGCTGGCGGCCGCCGCCGTTCCCGCCGCCACGGCGACGACGTTGACGGTTGGCACTCGGTTGGTCGTCGCCGCCGCGACGCGACCCCTGGCCTCGCGCTTGGCCGCTGTCACCGCGACGCTGGCCGTTGCCGCCACGGCCGCCGCCACCGCGCCGGTTGCGGCCGTTCTCGATGGGCTCGGGCTTGGCGTTGGGGTCGGGCTCGAAGCCGGGCTCGATGCGCTTCTCCAGGTCGCGTTTGATCAGCCGCTCGATGCCCCTGAGCAGGCCGTGCTCGTCGACGCAGACCAGCGACACCGCCTGGCCCTCGCTGCCGGCGCGGCCGGTACGGCCGATGCGGTGGACATAGTCCTCGGCGACGTTGGGCAGCTCGAAGTTGACCACGTGGGGCAGCTCGCTGATGTCCAGGCCCCTGGCGGCGATGTCGGTGGCCACCAGCACCTGAAGGTCGCCGCTCTTGAAGGCGGAGAGGGCCTTGGTGCGCGCCGACTGGCTCTTGTTGCCGTGGATCGCCATGGCCGGGATCGCCTGCTTGGAGAGCTGCTCGGCGAGGCGGTTGGCGCCATGCTTGGTGCGGGTGAACACCAGCACCTGGTGCCAGTCATGCTGCTGGATCAGGTGGGCGAGCAGCTCGCGCTTCTTCTCACGGTCGACCCGGTAGATCGCCTGGTCGACGGTCTCGGCGGTGGTGTTGCGTCGTGCTACCTCGATCTTCTCGGGACGGTCGAGCAGCTTGCCGGCGAGCGCCTGGATCTCGTCGGAGAAGGTCGCCGAGAACAGCAGGTTCTGGCGCTGCTCGGGAAGCAGGCGAAGTACCTTCTTGATGTCGTGGATGAAGCCCATGTCGAGCATGCGGTCGGCCTCGTCCAGCACCAGGATCTCCACTTTGGAGAGGTCCACATGCTTCTGCTGCTGGAGGTCGAGGAGCCGGCCGGGGGTGGCGACGAGCACGTCGAGGCCCGGGCGGATCGCGTCCACCTGGGGCTGCTGGCCGACGCCGCCGAAGATGACGTGGCTCTTCAGGGTGAGGTGGCGGCCGTAGTCGGCCACGCTCTCGCCCACCTGGGCGGCCAGCTCGCGGGTCGGGGCGAGGACCAGGGCGCGCACCTGGCGCTTGCCGGGGCGCGGGCCATCGGCCAGGCGCTGCAGCATGGGCAGGGTGAAGCCGGCGGTCTTGCCGGTGCCGGTCTGGGCGCTGGCCAGCAGATCGCCGCCCTTGAGCACGGCGGGGATCGCCTTGCGCTGGATCGGGGTCGGGGTGGTGTAGCCCTGTGCCTCGACGGCACGCAGCAGTTCGGCACGCAGGCCGAGTTCGGAAAAGGTCATGCGGTCTCCGCAGAACGCCGCGGCCGTGCCACGCAAGGCGCGTGGCCAGTCCCGGGCCGGGGCGTGAGAAATTCGGGGGTCAGGTCGCGACAGGAGGGACTCGCTTGGGTGCCGCGTGGTCGCATTATGCCAGAACGCACGCCCCGGCGCAGCTTTTCGTGCAATCACGGATGGCAGCAACGCTCAAGGCGTTGCCGGCGACAGGCCTTTCCGGGGGCGCTGTGAACCCCTCTCTGGGCGCTACCTCGGCCGTCCCTGGTCCTGCGGACTCCCTCCAGGCCTGCCCCCGGCGCCTTTCGCTATCACCGGATGTCTATCTTGGTGGTCCTTGCGGCCGTGTCCGGCGGATGGCCGTGGCGAGCTCGTCGGCGACCGCGTCCCAGCCTTGACCCAGGGCGCGCACCAGCGCCGGGTAGCCGTCCGCCGCCAGCGCCATCTCGGCCGCCAGGCCCTGCATGGCCAGCAGGGTGCCGTCGGCATCCTCCAGGCGCCAGCGCCCGCCGATCACCGCCAGGCCGTCGTGGCGCCCCTGGAAGCGGTCGATCTCCAGGGCCAGGCGCAGGCTGTCGCCCTCCGCCTGGCCGGGACGCTCGAGGACGACCCGGGTGTCGGGCAGACGCGCCGCCAGGCGGTCGCGCAGGCCGCGCTGCAGCTGGGCCGAGAGCGCCTCGGCCCACTGGTGGCCGTTGGCCTCCACCAGGGTGATGTCGTCGACCTGCATGACGATGCCCTCGACATCCAGGTAGTGGGCGAGCCGCGGCGGGGCCAGGCGCAGCTCGTGGGCCGCCTCGGCGCCGCCGGCGGCGGTGACCTCCACCGCCGGCAGGGTGTAGCGCTCGGGGGCCGGCGTGCTGCTGGCGCAGCCGGTGAGGGCGGCCAGTGGCAGGGCCATCAGCAGGGGGAGTAGCCAGCGCCTTGCGGTCATCTCGGGGTCTCCTGGGGTGCGTGATTCGGGCTCGCTCTGCTCGCTTTCCTCACTCTCGCGGTGCCCGGGGGACGGGGTCCTCCGCGTCCAGGCTGTCGAAGAGCAGGGCGCGGGGGTTGTCGGAGAGGGTCCTCGCCACCGGCTGCAGGTCGCGCATCAGCCGCTCCAGGCGCTCCACCGCGCCAACCAGCTGCTGGTAGGCGGCGGACTCCGGTGAGACGCCCTCCAGGGTGTCGCGCAGCTCGGCCAGGGTGGCGTTGAGGTTGGCGGGCACCTCGCGGGTGCCGGGGTCCTCGATCAGTTCGCGCAGCGAGGCGGAGAGGGTGCGCACCTCCGCGAGCATCGCCTCGGAGCTCTGCAGGTTGCGATCGAGGCCCTCGAGCAGCGGCTCGACCTTCAGGTCGTTGAGCTTGGCCAGCAGCTCGGTGATCTGCGACTCGATCAGGGCGAAGCCGCCGGAGGTGGTGGGGAAGACGCGCTGCTCGGCGAAGGTCAGCGGCTCGTACTCACCCTCCAGCTCGCGCTGGAAGTTGAGGTCCACGAACATCGCCCCGGTGAGCAGGTTTCCGCTCTTGAGGGTGGCGCGCAGCCCCAGGTCGAAGAAACGTTCGTAGCGTGTGCGCCACTCCTCGATGTCCACCTCGCGGTTCTCGATCCCCAGCCGCTGGGGTTCGATGCGGATCAGCACCGGAATGGCGAAGCCGCTGCGCCCGGCCGGCTGCTCGGCGGTGAAGTTCCAGGGCACCGCGGCCACGGTGCCGACACGCACGCCGCGGAACTCCACCGGGGCGCCGCGGGAGAGACCGCGCACCGAGTCGTCCACCAGCAGCACGAACTCCAGGTAGCGGTTGAAGGTGCCCTGGCGGGCGTCGTCCTCGTCGGCGTAGAGCCGGAAGGTGGCGTCGGGCTCCACCTGCTGGCCCAGCGGCAGGTCCTCGGGAACGCCGAAGGTGACCCCGCCGCCGAGCAGGGCCTCCAGCGACTCCACGTTGACCCGGAAGCCCTCGGAGTCGAGGCGCAGGTCGACGCCGCTGGCCGACCAGAAGCGGGTGCTGTCGGTGACCAGGGTGTCGTAGGGGGCCTCGATGAAGATGCGGTGCTGCATGCGCCGGGTGGCGGCGTCGAAGGTGGCCTCCTCCACGCGTCCCACGGTGTAGCCTTGGTAGGTGACCGGGTCGCCGACCCTCAGCGAGTTGCCCAGCTGGCTCACCAGGTTGATGCGCAGGCCGTCGGCGCCCGCCGGGGCCACCGGCGGCTGGTCGCTGACCTCGAAGCGGCGCGCCTCCACCTCGCTCTGGCCCGGCTCGAGCTGGATGTAGGCGCCGGAGAGCACGGTCCCCAGGCCGCTGATCCCCTCGCGGCCGACCCGCGGCTTGACCACCCAGAAGCGGCTGTCCTCGACCAGCATCGGCTCGCTGTCCGGGCTCATGCGCGCGGTGATTACGGCGCTGGTGAGGTCCTCGGAGAGATGCATCTGCTCGACGCGCCCCACCTCGACGTTGCGGGTCTTAATCAGGGTGCTGCCGGCCTCGATGCCCTCGGCGTTGGCGATGGTCAGGGTGATCTGCGGGCCGCGGCTGCGGTAGTTGTCCCACACCAGCCAGGCGCCGATCGCCAGCGCCACGATGGGCACGATCCAGATCGGCGAGAAGCGCGCCTGGGGGGAGGGACGGGCGCGGTGCAGAGGGGAATCGGCGTCTTCTTGACGCGTAGCGTCGTCACTCATCCCGGGGTTCCTTCAGGGTGTCGTCCATGGGCAGGCGCGCGGGGCTCGATCTCGTCCGTCGGCAGCGGGCTGTCCCACAGCAGACGCGGGTCGAAGGTCATGGCGGCGAGCATGGTCAGCACCACCACGCCGCCGAAGGCCAGGGCGGCGGGGCCTGGCTCGATGGACATCAGCGCCCCGGCGCGGATCAGGGCCACCAGGATGGCGACCACGAAGACGTCGATCATCGACCAGCGGCCGATGAACTCGGTCAGCCGGTAGAGGCGGGTGCGGGCCGCCGCGTTGAGCTCGCTGCTGCGTTTCACCACCAGGCAGAGCCAGGCCAGCGCCACCAGCTTGCCCACCGGCACGATCACGCTGGCGACGAAGATTACCGCCGCCACCGGCCAGGAGCCCATCTGGATCAGCTCCACCACGCCGCCGATGATAGTGGAGGGGTCGCTGCGCCCGAGGCTGGTGGTGGTCATGATGGGGTAAAGATTGGCCGGCGCGTACATCAGCGTGGCGGCGGCCAGCAGCGCCCAGGTGTATTGCAGGCTCTGGGGACGGCGTGCGTGCAGGCGCTCGCCGCAGCGTTCGCAGCGGCCGTGGCCGGCGGCGTCGAGCTGGCCGATCAGCCCGCAGGTGTGGCAGCCGGTGAGGCCCTGGCCGGCGGCGGTGGTGCCGGTGCGGGTGCCCTGGGGGGCGCGCGGCTCGCCGGCCAGCGAGAACCACATCCAGTCGGCGTCCAGCGACTGGCTGGTCATCAGCAGCAGCACGGCGAAGGCGCAGAAGGCCCAGAAGGAGGGCCCCAGGTCGACGTCGGCCATGCCGGCGATCTTGATCAGGCTGACCAGGGCCCCGACGATGAAGACGTCGGCCATCATCCAGGGCGTCAGCTGGGTCAGCGAGCGGGCGAGGGTGCGGCTGGCCGGTAGCGGGGCATCCCGCAACAGCCCCAGCTGCAGCCAGATCACCCCCGCCAGGTAGAGGGCCGGCAGCACGATGATGGTGAGCACCACCGCCCCGGCCACCACCGGCTGGTGGAAGCCGATCAGGGTGGTGGCGGTCTGGGTCAGCTCGATGCGATTGCCGATGCCCCCCACGCTAAAGCTGATGAAGGGGAAGGCGAGCGCCAGCCCCAAGGCGATCAGCGCCGCCAGCGCCAGCGCCATGCTGCGCTGGGCGGGGCGGAAGTGGCGGGTCACCAGGGTGTGGCCGCAGCGTGGGCAGTCGGCCTTCTCCCCCGGGCGCAGCGGCGGCAGCGCCACCACCCAATCGCACTCCTCGCAGCAGCGCAGGCGTCGCCGCGCCCGCGCCTCGGGCGGCGTGCGCTCGACCCGTGGCGCCTCGCCCTGGAGCAGCGTCGGGGGCGTCAGGCGTCCACGGAGGCGAAGGGGGGAGTGGGCCAAGGGCGGTCTCTCTCGGGCGGTCTCGGTCGGGTGGCGTCGGGCCTGCGGCGAGTGCAGGCCTTTCCGCGGCGCCCGGCACGGGCTTACACTGCGGCGTGCCGCGGTCTGGATGAAGTGTGACATGTCGCCGCGGCCTCTACCATACGCTGGCATTCAGCGCTGAATGTAACGGGGATCCCGATGATAGTACCTGCGGTAGCGGTGGTGGCAGGCCTGGTCCTGCTGGTGTGGAGCGCCGAGCGCTTCGTCGACGGCGCGGCGGCCACCTCATCGCGGCTGGGGCTCTCGCCGCTGCTGATCGGCATGCTGGTGATCGGTTTCGGCACCTCGGCGCCGGAGCTGGTGGTCTCGGCGCTGGCGGCGGGGCAGGGCAATCCCGGCCTGGCGCTGGGCAATGCTTACGGCTCCAACATCGCCAACATCGGCCTGATCCTCGGCCTGGTGGCGCTGGTCTCGCCGCTGGCGGTGCACTCCGCGGTGGTACGCCGCGAGCTGCCCGTGCTCGGCGCCGTCACCCTGCTCTCGGCGCTGCTGATGTGGGGCGGGATGATCGGTCGCCTCGAGGGGGCCCTGCTGCTGGGACTTCTCGCCCTCTTCATGGGGGTGAGCATCTGGCGGGCCCGTGGCGAGGGCGGGGACCCGCTGGCCGCTGTGACCGAGGAGAGCCTGGAGGTTCACCCCATGAGCCTCAAGGCCGGCCTGGCCTGGACCGGCATCGGCCTGCTGCTGCTGGTGGTCAGCTCACGGATCCTGGTATGGGGGGCGGTGGCCATCGCCCAGGGCTTCGGGGTCAGCGACCTGGTCATCGGCCTCACCGTGGTGGCGGTGGGTACCTCGCTGCCCGAGCTGGCCTCCTCCATCAGCGCCCTGCGCCGCCGCGAGCACGACCTGGTGCTGGGCAACGTGGTGGGTTCGAACCTCTTCAACACCCTGGGGGTGGTGGGCCTCGCCGCGGTGATCACCCCCATCGAGGTGGGTCGCGAGGTGCTGCTGCGCGACTGGAGCCTGATGACCGCCATGACGGTGATGCTGGCGGTGTTCGCCATGGGCTGGCGGGGCCGCGAGGGGCGCATCAACCGCTACGAGGGGGCGGCGCTGCTCTCGATGTTCGTCGCCTACACCGCCTGGATGGTCAACCTGGTGGTGACCGGGGGCGGCTGAGGCGAGGCGGGTGCGACAAGGCGCCACGCAACTTCCTCGCCCACCTGCCTGTCGAGACGGGTAGACTGTTCCCAAGTTAAGGATTAATTGAATAATTAAAATGCACTTTCGAGGCGCTGTCATGCGCCTCGCCACGGCCTGCTAGGCTGAAGCGGTACCTCAGGTGGCCAGGTGGAATGCGTCATGGTGTCGGCGAGACTCGGCACCAGAGGCACGACACGCTTCCCAGCGTGCATCCGCATCCCTTGCGTCCGGCTCGTGTCACCCCTGAACCGAGGCAAGCGTCATGGAACTGGATCCCCTCCTGCTGTCGCGACTGCAGTTCGCCTTCGTGGTCTCCTTCCACGCCATCTTCCCGGTGTTCACCATCGGCCTGGCGTCCTACATCGCCGTGCTCAACGGCCTCTTCTACAAGACCGAGAACCCCGCCTGGGACCGCCTGGCGCTGTTCTGGACCCGGGTCTTCGCCGTGGTCTTCGGCATGGGGGTGGTGTCGGGCATCGTGATGTCCTTCCAGTTCGGCACCAACTGGAGCAACTTCTCCCACGCCAGCGCCAACTTCCTCGGGCCGATGCTGAGCTACGAGGTGGTCACCGCCTTCTTCCTGGAGGCCGCCTTCCTCGGTGTGCTGCTGTTCGGGCGCGGCAAGGTGCCCCAGGGGGTCCACCTCTTCGCTGCCATCATGGTGGCCGTGGGTACCTTCATCTCCTCGTTCTGGATCCTCTCTGCCAACAGCTGGATGCAGACCCCGGCGGGGGTGGAGCTGGTCGACGGCCGCTTCCACGTCACCGACTGGGCGGCGGCGATCTTCAACCCCTCCTTCCCCTGGCGCTTCAGCCACAAGGTGATGGCGTCGTTCGTCACCGGCGGCTTCGTGGTGGCCGGGGTCAGCGCCTGGTACCTGCTGGTCGGCCGTGACGTCGAGGCCAACCGCCGGGCGCTCTCCATGTGCCTGTGGCTGCTGCTGGTGCTCACCCCTGCCCAGGCGGTGATCGGCGACTTCCATGGCCTCAACACCCTGGAGCACCAGCCCACCAAGGTGGCCGCCATGGAGGGTAACTGGGAGACCCAGTCGAACGTGCCGCTGCTGCTGGCCGCCTGGCCCGACCAGCTGGCCCAGGAGAACCGTTTCGAGCTCGGCATCCCCAACCTGGCGAGCCTGATCCTGACCCACCACGCCGACGGCGAGGTGCCGGGCATCCGCGAGGTGCCCCCGGAGGAGCAGCCGCCGGTGTGGCTGGTGTTCTGGTCGTTCCGGGTGATGGTGGGCATCGGCCTTCTGATGATCGCCGTGGCCGTGGTCGGACTCTGGCTGCGTCGCGGCGGCCGGCTCTACCGTCACCGCGGCTTCCTGCAGGTGCTGCGCCTGATGAGCGTGACCCCCTTCGTTGCGGTGCTGGCGGGATGGTTCGTCACCGAGACCGGCCGCGCGCCCTGGCTGGTCTACGGCATCATGACCCATGCCGAGGGGCTGACGCCGTCGCTCACCGGCGGCATGGCGCTGTTCACCCTGGTCGGCTATGTGGCGGTCTACGCCGTGGTGTTCGCCTGCGGCACCTACTACCTGACCCGGGTGGTGCGTCAGGGCATGCTGCCCGAGTCGCCCGATGACGATGGCGCCGAGGCGCACCACGCCAAGCGTCCCCTCTCCGCCGCCAACGCCCGCTTCGACGACGACGCGGCCCCGACCTGGAGGCAGTGACATGGCATCCTTCGACCTCTCCCTGATCTGGGCGCTGATCATCGGCTTCGGCGTGATGATGTACGTGCTGATGGATGGCTTCGACCTGGGGCTGGGCATCCTCTACCCCTTCGCGCCCAACGAGGAGGCCCGGGACGTGATGATGAACTCGGTGGCGCCGGTGTGGGACGGCAACGAGACCTGGCTGGTGCTGGGCGGTGCCGGCCTGCTGGGCGCCTTCCCGCTGGTCTACTCGGTCTACCTGCCGGCGCTCTACATCGGGGTCTTCCTGATGCTCGCCGGGCTGATCTTCCGCGGCATCGCCTTCGAGTTCCGCTTCAAGTCGCGGCGCAACCGGGTGTGGTGGAACCGCGCCTTCTGCTGGGGCTCGGCGGTGGCCGCCTTCGCCCAGGGGGCCGTGGTGGGCGCCTATATCCAGGGCTTCCCGGTGGAGGACTTCGTCTACGTCGGCGGCGCCCTGGACTGGCTGACGCCCTTCACGCTGCTCACCGGGCTGAGCCTGATGACCGGCTATGCGCTGCTCGGCGCCACCTGGCTGATCCTCAAGTCCGAGGGCGAGGTGCAGCGCTGGGCCTACCACATCACCCCGGCCCTGCTGGTGGCGGTGCTGGTGGCCTTCGCCGCCATCAGCGTCTGGACTCCGCTGGTCGACCCCGCGGTGTTCGAGCGCTGGTTCGACCACCTGCACCTCATCTGGGTGCTGCCGGCGCTCGCCCTGGGCTGTGCGGCCTGGCTGGCGATGGCGGTGCACCGGCGCCAGGAGGGGCAGCCCTTCGTCGCCACCCTGGGGCTCTTCCTGTTCACCTACCTGGGCCTGGTGGCGAGCAAGTGGCCGGTGATCGTGCCGCCGGACTACACCATCTGGGACGCCGCCTCGGCCCCCGAGTCTCAGCTCTTCCTGCTGATCGGCGTGCTCTTCGTTATCCCCATCGTGCTCGCCTACACCGCCTGGACCTACTGGGTGTTCCGCGGCAAGGTCCGCCCCGGCGACGGCTACCACTGAGCGGTGGCCGAGGCGCCTGAGTCGCGGCGGGCGGCGCGCTGGCTGGCGGCCCATGCCGCCCTCGAGCGGCGCCGCCTCGCCCTGGCGGTGGCCACCGGCCTGGTGGCCACGCTGGCCACCCTGGCCCAGCTGCTGTTGCTGGCCCGCTTCGTGGGGGCCCTGCTGGTCGATGAGGCGCCGCTCGCCTCGCTGCTGCCGCTGGCGCTTGCCATGCTGGGACTGGTCGTACTGCGCAGCCTGGCGCTGTTCGCACAGGAGCGCCAGGGGCTCGCCGCCAGCCTGGCACTGCGCCACCGGGTGCGCGGCGAGCTGCTCGACCACCTGGCACGCCTGGGGCCGGCGGGGCTCGCCGCGCGGCACACGGGCGCGCTGGCCAGCCAGCTGGTGGAGCAGGTGGAGGCGCTGGATGGCTATGTGGCGCGCTACCGGCCCCAGCTCCTCCTGGCACTGCTGCAGCCCCTTGCGGTGCTCGTCGCGGTGGCCTGGCTCGACTGGCTGGCGGCGCTCTTCCTGCTGCTGTCCGCCCCGCTGATCCCCCTGTTCATGGCCCTGGTGGGCATGGGTGCCGAGCGCCTCAATCGCGAGCAGTTCGTGGCGGTCTCGCGCCTCTCCGGCCACTTCATCGACCGGGTGCGGGCGGTGGCCACCCTGCAGCTCTTCGGCCGCACCCGGGAGGCCACCGCCGAGGTGCATGCCGCCGCCGACGACTACCGCCGGCGCAGCCTGCGCACCCTGCGCCTCGCCTTCCTCTCCTCGGCGGTGCTGGAGTTCTTCGCCTCGGTGGCCATCGCCGTGGTGGCGATCTACGTCGGCTTCGGCCTGTTGGGCTACATCAGCTACGGCCCCTCGCCCCAGCTCACCCTCGCCAGCGGCCTGGCGGTGCTGCTGCTGGCACCGGAGTTCTTCCAGCCGCTGCGCGTGCTTTCCCAGCACTACCATGACCGCGCCGCGGCCCTGGGCGCCGCCGACGGCCTGGTGGCACTGCTCGACGAGGACCCCGATGCCCTGCGCGGCAGCGCCGAGGCGGCCCCGCCGGCGCCGGCGGGCCGCCTGGTGGTGCTGGAGGGCGCCTGCGTCGACTACCCCGGGCGCGGTCGCGTGCTGGGGCCCCTGGACCTCACCCTCAGCCCCGGCGAGGTGGTGGCGGTGACCGCCCCCTCGGGGGGCGGCAAGTCGACCCTGCTCCAGCTTCTCGCCGGCTTCCTGGGCCCCGCCGAGGGGCGGCGGTGCACGGCCCCGGGGCTGCGTTTCGCCTGGCTGGACCAGCGACCGCTGCTGGTGCAGGGCAGCCTCGCCGACAACCTGCGCCTGGCCGCCCCCCGGGCCGATGACGCCCGCCTCGTCGCGGCGCTGGAGCGCGCCGGCCTGGGCGAGCTGCTCACACGCCTGCCGGAGGGTCTCGCCACGCCCATCGGGGAGCGCGGCGCCGGGCTCTCCGGGGGCCAGGCCCAGCGCCTGGCGCTGGCCCGGGTCTTCCTCTCCGACGCCCCCCTGGTGCTGCTCGACGAGCCCACCGCGAGCCTCGACGCCGACAGCGAGGCGGCGGTGGTGGCGGCGCTGCGCCGGCTGGCCCAGGAGGGGCGCTGCCTGGTGATCGCCACCCACCATCCGGCGCTGATGGCGCTGGGCGACCGGCGCCTGGCCCTGGATCCGCCGAGGGGAGGGACCGCATGAGCCGACCCCACGAGCCCCCCGCCGGCCTGCTCGCCGAGCTCGCCCCCTGGCTTGCCATGCTGGCCCGGCGTCGCGGGCGGCTGGCCGGCGGGGCGGGGCTGATGGCGCTGACCCTGGTCGCGGGGGTCGGCCTGCTGGCGCTCTCCGGCTGGTTCATCGCCGCCACCGGCCTCACCGGGCTGCTGTTGGCCGCGGGGGTGGCGGCGCGGCTGGACGTCTACCTGCCCGGGGGCGGCATCCGCGCCTTCGCCGTGACCCGCACCGTGGCGCGCTACCTGGAACGGCTCTACAACCACGACAGCGTGCTGCGCCTGCTGGCCGACCTGCGCGGGCGCCTCTTCGCCGTGGTGGCCGGCCTCGATGCCCATGCCCTCGCCCGGCGTCGGGCCAGCGATTGGCTCGGCCGCCTCACCGCCGATATCGACACCCTGGACAGCCTCTTCCTGCGCCTGCTGGCACCGGCGGGGGTGGCGCTTGCGGCGATCCTCGGCCTGGGCGCCTTCCTGGCCCTGTTCGCCCCCGCGGTGGGCGCCGTCGTGGCGGCACTGTTGCTGGCGGGCTGGGGCTGGCTGGTGGTGGGGCAGGCGCGGCTCGGCATGGCCGCCAGCCGGCGCCAGGTCGAGGGGCGCGACGCGATGCGCGGCCGCCTGATTGAGCAGCTGCAGGGGCTCGCCGAGCTCGAGGCCTACGGCGCCCTGGCGGAGCATCGGCGCCGCCTCGAGGCGCTCGAGGATGCCCTCTATCGGGACCAGCGCCGGCTCGGCACCCTGGTGGCGTTGGGCAACGCACTGGTGGCGCTGCTGGTGGGGGGCACGTCCCTGGCGGCGCTATGGCTCGCCGCCACGGCCTGGCAGGCCGGCGCGCTCTCGGGCCCTGTGGCGGTGATGATGCCCCTGGCGGTGCTGGCGATGAACGAGGCGCTGGCCGCCCTGCCGGCGGCTTTCACCTGGCTGGGGGCGCCCCGGAGCGCGGCGGCACGGCTCAACGCCCTGCGCCGGGCCGCCACGCCACCCCCGTCCGGGGAGGGCGACGCGATCCCGCCCGCCGGGCCCCTGGCGGTCGAGCTCGAGGCGGTGTCGCTGCGCTACCCCGGCACGGTGCTGCCGGCCCTGGAGCGGCTCTCCCTGCGCCTGGCCCCCGGCGAGCGGCTGGCGCTGTGCGGCGCCTCGGGGGCGGGCAAGTCCAGCGTGGCGTCGCTGCTGCTGCGCCGGCTCGCCCCCGACGAGGGGCTGATCCGGCTCGGCGGGGTGGCGCTCGCGGCCTGGCCTGAGGAAACCCTGCGCCGACGCGTGGCGGCGCTGACCCAGCGGGTCGACCTGCTCGACGACAGCCTGGCCGCCAACCTGCGCCTGGCGGACCCGCAGGCGGAGGAGGGGGCGCTGTGGGCGGCGCTCGCCTGGGTCGAGCTCGCCGACTGGGCGGCGGCGCTGCCGGAGGGGCTCGCCACTCGGGTGGGCGAGGGCGGCCGGCGCCTCTCCGGCGGCCAGGCGCGCCGACTGGCGCTGGCGCGGCTCTACCTGATGGCGCCCGACCTGGTGCTCCTCGACGAACCCTTCGCCGGCCTCGATGCCGAGACCGTGGTGCGCCTGGGCTCGCGCCTCGATGCCTGGCTCGCCGGTCGCACCGTGCTTTTCCTGGTGCATCAGCTGGATGGCGGTGCCTTCGACCCGCCGGGGATCGATCACGCCCTCACGCTGGTCGAAGGACGGCCGGGGGTCTATACCTGAGCCAACGCCGCGCCCCCAATTCGACCTCAAGGAGTACCCCATGATCCTCAGGGATATCGGCCCGCGTCGGGCCCGCCGCCGCCCGCTGCGCCTCGCCGTGGCCTTCGCCGGCCTCACCATCGCCCTCACCACGGTGGCCTTCTCCGCCACCGCCCAGGCCGAGGGGCTGGCGGTGACCGCCGTCACCCTCTCCTCGGGCGGCCTCGCCGAGGTGGAGCGCCGCGCCACCCTCGAGGGGGACGGCACCCTGCACCTCGACGTGCCCCTGGAGCAGGTGGACGACGTGCTCAAGAGCCTGGTGGTGCGCGACCCCGCCGGTCGCCTCGAGGGGGTGAGCCTCGATGGCCTGGCGACCCTGGAGGAGACCTTCCGTCGGCTGCCCTTCGGCCCCGGGGACCTCGGCTCGGTGGCGCGCTTGGCCCAGGCGCTGCAGGGGGTCGAGGTGCGCGTCAGCGCCGCCGGCCAGCGCCTGGAGGGGCGGGTGCTGGGCGTCGACGAGCGGCGTGACGCGGAGGGGCGCGTCACCCGCACCCTGGCGCTGCTCGATGCCGAGGGCGCCGTGGCGACCCTGGCGCTGGGCGACGATGCCCGGCTGGAACTGCTCGACCCGTCGCTGCGCCAGCGACTGGGCGAGGCCGCCGCGGTCAGCGCCCGCGCCCGCACCGACGAGATGCGCCGCCTGGCCATCGCCCTCGACGGGGAGGGCGAGCGCGAGGTGTCGCTGACCTATGTGGTGGCCGCCCCGGTGTGGAAGAGTGCCTACCGGCTGCTGCTGGAGGGCGACGAGGCGGCCCAGCTGCAGGCGTGGTCGGTGGTGGAGAATGCCAGCGGCAGCGACTGGGACGACGTCGTCCTGACCCTCTCCAGCGGTGCCCCGGTGACCCTGACCCAGCGCCTGCTGGCGCGCTACTGGGCCGAGCGCCCCGAGGTCCCGGTGGGCACCGATGCCATCGCGCCGGTGCGCCCCGACGAGGGCGCCATCAGCGCGCCCCGCGCCGCACGACTGGAGTCCGCCATGGCCTTCGGCGCCGATGCCGCGGCGCGTGCCCAGGCCGCCCCCTCGGCACCCGCCCGACCCGCCGAGGTGCGCGAGGGCGCCACCGCCGCCACCTGGCGCCTGCCGGCTCCGGTGGACCTGGACGCCGGGCGCACCCTGTCGCTGCTCTTCGTCGACGCCGAGGTGCCGGCACGGCGCGTCTCGCTCTACCAACCCGAGCGCGGCGAGCGCCACCCGGTGGCCGCGGTGCGCCTGGAGAACACCACCGGTGCCTGGCTGCCGCCGGGGCTGGTCACTGTCTACGACGCCGGGCTGGGCCATGTGGGGGATGTCGACCTGCCCGGCATCCCGGCCGGCGAGTCGCGCCTGGCGAGCTTCGCCGCCGATCGCCAGGTGCGGGTGGTGGAAAGCAGCCGCCCCGAGGAGCGCCTCGAGCGGATGGTGATCGTCGACGGCGCCCTGCGCCTGACCCACATCTCCCGGCGCATCACCCGCTATGCGGTGGAGAACGATGCCCGGGAGGCCCGCGAGGTGCTGATCGAGCATCCCCGCCGCGAGGGGTGGGAGTTCGCCTCCGAGGCACTCGTCGAGAGCACGCCGAGCCACCGTCGCCTGGCGCTGCGCCTGACCGCCGGGGAGAGCGGCGAGGTGACGGCCGTGGAAACCCTGACTCGCCGCCAGAGCGTGGCCCTGGCGGATGCCGGAGTGGCGCAGCTGGTGGAGTGGCGCGAGGCCGCCGAGGGGGAGACCGCCGAGGGGCTCGAGCGGGTGCTGGAGCGGCGCCGGGCCCTGGCCGAGGTGGAGCGTGAGCTCGAGGACATCGCCCGTGAGCGCGAGCGCGCCGTGGAGGGCCAGGCCCGGATCCGCGACAACCTGGCGGCGGTGGGCACCGACAACGCCCTGGGGCAGCGCTACCTCGCCGACCTGGAGGCCGCGGAGGAGCGCATCGCCGAGCTGGAGGCGCGGCGCACCGAGGCCGAGGCCGAGCGCGAGCGGCGCCGCGAGGCCCTGGCCGAGACCCTGCGCGACTTGCCATGAGGTGGTTGAAGGTCAAGAGGGCGTTGATATCGGGGACTTTGCGCGGCGGCCCGCTTTCTATCAGGATGTGGTGATAGGATCCGAGGAGAGCGAGATGAACCATGCGTGATTTCCTGACCCGCCTGCCCAAGGCCGAGCTGCACCTGCATATCGAGGGGTCGCTGGAGCCCGAGCTGATGTTCGCCCTGGCCGAGCGCAACGGGGTCGCGCTGCCCTACGCCTCGGTGGAGGAGGTGCGCGCCGCCTACGACTTCTCGGACCTGCAGTCCTTCCTGGACCTCTACTACCAGGGCATGAGCGTGCTGCACACCGCCGAGGACTTCCACAACCTGGCCATGGACTACTTCCGGCGCGCCCACGCCGAGGGGGTGGTCCACGTGGAGCTGCACTTCGACCCCCAGGCCCACCTGGCGCGCGGGGTCGAGCTGCCGATCGTCATGGAGGGGCTCTCCCTGGCGCGGCGCGAGGCGGCCCGGGAGCTGGGGCTCTCCACCGCCCTGATCATGGCCTTCCTGCGCGACCGCGACGCCGAGGAGGCGCTCAAGGTGCTGGAGGAGGCCGCCCCCTACTGGGAGATGCTCGACGCCGTGGGGCTGGACAGCGCCGAGCAGGGCAACCCGCCGGAGAAGTTCGTCGAGGTGTTCGAGCGCGCTCGGCGGCTCGGCATCCCGCGGGTGGCCCACGCCGGGGAGGAGGGGCCGCCCGCCTATATCCGCGGGGCGCTGGACCACCTCGGCGTGTGCCGCATCGACCACGGGGTGCGCTGCCTGGAGGATCCCGAGCTGGTCGCCCGGCTGCGCGACGAGCAGACCGTGCTCACCGTCTGTCCGCTCTCCAACGTGCGCCTCAGGGTGGTCGACCGCCTCGAGGATCACCCCTTGCCGAGACTCCTCGCCGAGGGGCTCAACGTCACCCTCAACTCCGACGACCCGGCCTACTTCGGCGGCGGCATGCTGGAGAACTTCCTCGCCTGCCAGCGCGCCTTCGGCTGGGACGAGGCGACCTTCCGCCGGCTGGCCGGCAACGCCATCGAGGCGGCCTTCGTCGACGAGGCGCGCCGCGACGAGCTGCGCCGCCTGCTGGCCGAGGCATAGCCCAGTCGCTACCTTGGCTTCCTGAAACGCCGAAGGGCCGCCCATGGGCGGCCCTTCGGCGTTTCGGTACCGGCGATCAGCCTCAGGTGGTGGCCAGCAGCACCACGCAGAGGGCCGCGGAGACCCACATGGCGGGGCGGATCTCGCCGGCCTTGCCGGTGGTCAGCTTGATCAGCACGTAGCTCAGGAAGCCGAAGGCGATGCCCAGGGTGATGGAGTAGGTGAGCGGCATCAGGATGATCGCCAGGAAGGCGGGGAAGGCCTCCTCGTAGCGGCTCCAGTCGATGCGGCCGATGGGCGAGAGCATGAAGAGCCCCACCAGCACCAGCGCCGGGGCGGTGGCGATGCCGGGCACCAGCGACAGCAGCGGCGACAGGAACAGGAAGGGCAGGAAGAGCATGGCGATGGTCACCGCCACCAGGCCGGTGCGCCCGCCCTGGGCGACGCCGGCGCCGGACTCGATGAAGGTCTGGGCGGCGCTGGTGCCGAGCGGCGCGGCGATCATCGAGGCGAAGGCGTCCACCGTCATGGAGCGCTTGAGGTTGCGGGGATTGCCGTCCTTGTCCTTGAGGTCCGCCGACTCCGAGAGCGCCATGAAGCAGGAGAGGGCGTCGAAGAAGTTGGTGAACAGCATCACGAAGATGAAGGGCAGGTAGGCGACCTTGAGCGCCCCCCAGATATCCACCTGCATCACCGCGCCGAAGTCGGGCCAGGCGGCCAGGCCGCTCCACTCGACGACCATCTCGCCGCCCCACAGCCGACCCATGGGGGTGGCCAGCAGGGTGGTCAGGGCGATGCCAAGGATCAGGGCACCGTTCATGCGCAGGATCACCATCACCGCGGTGGCCATCAGGCCGATGAAGAAGGTCAAAAGGCCCGGGCCGAAGCTGCCCAGGGTCACCAGGGTGGCGTCGCTGCCGACGATGAAGCCGGCGTTCTTGAGCCCGATGAAGGTGATGAACAGGCCGATGCCGCAGGTGATGGCGTAGCGCAGCGAGGCGGGGATCGCCTCGATGATCGCCTTGCGCACGTTGAACACCGCGAGCAGGGCGAACAGCACCCCGGACCAGAACACGCAGCCCAGGGCCACCTCCCAGGAGAGGCCGGCGCCCAGCACCAGGGTGTAGGTGAACAGCGCGTTCATGCCCATGCCCGGGGCCACCAGGATGGGGTTGCGGGCGTAGAGCCCCATGGCCAGGCTGCTCATGAAGCTGATCAGCACGGTGGCGGAGAGTGCCGCGGAGAAGGGGATACCGGCCTCGGAGAGGATCGCCGGATTCACTACGATGATGTACATCGAGGCCAGGAAGGTGGCGATGCCGGCGAGGATCTCGGTCCTGAGGCTTGAGCCGCGTCGGCTCACGCCGAAGAAGCGGTCGAGCCAGGGGGCGTCGGAGGCTGAGGCGGCGCTGGTCGCCTCGCCGGGAAGGGAGGAGGTCTCGGTTGTCATGGCGAACCCGTTGTTGTTGTGAGTGAACTTTGTCAGTCAGTCGTCGCGGCGGTGCTGGAGGCGCCCGGCCGCCCAGGTCTCGGCCACGCAGCGATCGTCGCCCATCATCATCAGCGCGAAGAGGGTCTCGGCCAGGCTGCGGCTGCGTGCCGTGCGCCGGGCCAGCAGCGGCGTGGCGGCGGGGTCGAGGACCACCAGGTCGGCGTCCATGCCCGGCGCCAGGCGGCCGATGCGATCGTCGAGCGAGAGCGCCCGGGCGTTGCCCAGTGTCAGTCCGAAGAGCCCCTGCCAGGCGGTCAGCGGCTGGCCGCGCAGCTGGCCCACCTGATAGGCGGCCTTGAGCGTGGCGAGCCCCGAGAGGTCGGTGCCGCCGCCCACGTCGCTGGCGTAGGTGACGTTGAGGGCCATCTCCCGGGCGGCCTGGCGGTCGAAGAGCCCGCTGCCCAGGAAGAGGTTGGAGCTGGGGCAGAACGCGAGGTTGGCGCCGCGCTCGGCGAGCCGCCCGCGCATCTCCTGATCGAGGTGGATGCCGTGGGCGAAGGTGCTGCGCGGGCCCACCAGGCCTGACTGCTCGTAGACCTCCAGGTAGTCACGGCTGCCCGGGAAGAGCTCGGCCACCCAGTCGAGCTCGCCGGTGTTCTCGGCCAGGTGGGTCTGCAGCCAGAGGCTTTCGTCGTTGCGCAGCAGCGCCCCGGTGGCGTCGAGCTGCTCGCGGGTGGAGGTGGGGGCGAAGCGCGGGGTCAGGCTGTAGCCGAGGCGCCCCTTGCCGTGCCAGTCGCCGATCAGACGCTCGCTGTCGCGGATGCCGCCCACCACGTCGTCGGTGAGCCCCGTCGGCGCGTGGCGGTCCATCAGCACCTTGCCGGCGAGCATGCAGAGGCCGCGGCGGTGGCTGGCCGCGAGGAAGGCGTCCACCGAGACGGGGTGGCTCGAGCAGAATACCTGGGCGGTGGTGGTGCCGACCCGCAGCAGCTCGTCGAGGAAGGCCTCGGAGAGCGCCGCCGCATGATCGGGGTCGGAGAAGCGCAGCTCCTCGGGGAAGGTGTAGTCGTTCAGCCAGTCGAGCAGCTGGCGCCCGTAGGAGGCGATGATCTCCAGCTGCACGTAGTGGACATGGCTGTCGATAAAGCCGGGCACTATCAATTTTCCCCGATGATCGATGATCTCGATGCCGGGGGGCAGGTCGGGGGCCAGGGTGGCGTAGTCGTCAACGGCACGGAGTCGGCCGTTCTCGATCCACACCGCGCCATCGGGGTGGTGGCGTACGCTGCCCGGCGCCGGGGTGTCGTCGTCGCCGGGGTCGGCATCGAAGCTCAGCAGTTCGGCGCGCAGCACGCGCGAGTCGTTGTGGGTCATCTCGTCAGGGGCTCATGAATGAAACAGGTCACGCAGCTCGGCGGGGTCGAGGCCGCGCTGGTCGGGGTGTTTAGCCTCGGCGGTCAGCGGCAGCAGCTCGGCGATGGTGGCCAGCGCGATGGCGTAGGGGCGCTTGTCGCCGCCGGAGTCGCCGATCGGGCAGCGTACCCGGGCCAGCGCCGACTCATCGTGGCCGGCGTCCCGCAGCCGCGAGCGGAAGCTGGCCCACTTGCTCCTTGATCCGATCAGGCCCAGCGAGACCGTATCGCCGCGGGCGAGAAGGGCATCCACCAGAGCGCGGTCCTCGGCGTGGTCGTGGGTCATCACCAGGGCGTGGCTGCCGGCGGGCAGCGCGGCCACGGCGGCGGCCGGGTCCGTGGTTCGCCGGCACTCCAGGCGCGGGATCTCCTCGCCCCAGGACGGGAAGGCGTCGTCGCGGCTGTCGTGCCAGACGATGCGCCAGCCCAGGGGGGCGGCCAGCCGCACGATCTCGCGGCCGACGTGGCCGGCCCCGAACAGCGCCAGGGTCACGGGGCTGCCCGGGAAGACCTCCAGCAGCACGTTGACGAAGCCACCGCAGCACTGGCCGCTGCGCCCGCCGAGGCTGAAGGCCTCGAGGCTCATGCCGGGCTCGCCGGCGGCCAGGCGGCTTCGGGCGGCCTCGATGGTCTGCCACTCGAAGGTGCCGCCGCCCAGGGTGTCGAAGACGTCATCCGCGGTGATCACCATCCGCGCCCCGGGCTCCCGGGGGGTGGAGCCGGCGCTGGTCACCTGGGTGGCCAGGGCATGGGGCACCCCCTCGCGCTGCAGCCGGTGCAGGGCGGCGTGCCAGCTCTCGGCCTGCCGGCTCATGGCGTCGACTCCCCGCGGCGGCGCAGCGCCTCGGCGGCCATCAAGACACGCTCCGGGGTGGCCGGGGTGTCCAGGCGTGGCGCCTCGCGGTAGGAGGTGAGGCTCGCCAGGGCGTCGCGCAGCGCCGACCACACCGAGATGGCCAGCATGAACGGCGGCTCGCCCACCGCCTTGGAGCGGTAGAGGCTCGCCATGGAGTTGGGGTGGCCCTCCATCAGCTCGACGTTGAAGCGCGGCGGCAGGTCGCCGAAGGTGGGGATCTTGTAGGTGGCGGGGCCATCGGAGATCAGCCGCCCGCCCTCGTTCCATTTGAGCTCCTCGCTGGTCAGCCAGCCCATGCCCTGGATGAAACCACCTTCCACCTGGCCGGCGTCGATGGCCGGGTTGAGGGAGTCACCGACGTCGTGGAGGATGTCGACCCCCTCCACCCGGTACTCGCCGCTCAGGGTATCCACGCGTACCTCGGCCACCGCGGCGCCGAAGGCGTAGTAGTAGAAGGGGCGCCCCTGGCCGGTCTGGCGGTCGTAGTGGATCAGCGGGGTGGCGTAGAAGCCCTTCTCGGAGAGCGAGACCCGCCCGAAGTAGGCCGTCTGCACTAGCTCGCCCCAGGGGATGCGCCGCTCGCTCTCACCCCACCCCGCCACCAGGTGGCCGTCCTCAAGGCGCATGCCTTCGCGGTCGAGGGCATGCCCTTGATAAAAGTGCTCGGCGGCGAAGTCGAACAGGCGTTCCTTGAGCCGCAAGCAGGCGTCCCGGGCGGCCATGCCGTTGAGGTCGGCGCCGCTGGAGGCCGCGGTGGGCGAGGTGTTGGGCACCTTGTCGGTGCGCGTGGCGGTGATGCGCACGGCGTCGAGGTCCAGCGCCAGCTCCCGGGCCACCACCTGGCAGATCTTGGTGTGCAGCCCCTGGCCCATCTCGGTGCCGCCGTGGTTGATCTGCACGCTGCCGTCGGTATAGACGTGGAGCAGGGCGCCCGCCTGGTTGAGGTGCTGGGCGGTGAAGGAGATGCCGAACTTCACCGGGGTCAGCGCCAGGCCGCGCTTGACCACCGGGCTCTCGGCGTTGAAGGCGGTGATCTCGCGGCGGCGTGTCCAGTAGTCGCTGCTCGCCTCCAGCCGCGCCACCAGCTCATGCAGCAGGCCGAGCTGCTCCACGCTCTGGCCATAGTGGGTAACGTCCCGACCCTGGCGGTAGAGGTTGCGCTTGCGGATGGTGAGCGGATCCTCGCCCACGCGCCGGGCGATGTCGTCCATGGCCGCCTCGATCACCATCATCCCCTGGGGGCCGCCGAAGCCGCGGAAGGCGGTGTTGGAGGCGAAATGGGTACGCGCCCGATGGCCGGTGACCCGGGCCGCGCCCAGGGAGTAGGCGTTGTCGGCGTGGAACATGGCGCGGTCGACGATGGCATCCGAGAGGTCCGGCGAGTAGCCGCAGTCGCCGATCACGGTGATCTCGCCGCCCTGGATCACGCCCTGCGCGTCCACCCCCAGCCGGTAGCGGTTGTGGAAGGGGTGACGCTTGCCGGTGACCCGCATGTCGTCGCCGCGGGGCAGGCGCAGCTTGGCCGCGCGGCCGGTGCGTCGGCTGACCAGGGCGGCGATGCAGGCCCAGGGCGAGGCCTGAGTCTCCTTGCCGCCGAAGCCGCCGCCCATGCGGCGCACCTCCACGGTGACGGCATGCAGGGGCACCCCCAGCACCTCGGCCACCAGCTTCTGGGTCTCGCTGGGGTGCTGGTTGGAGGTGTGCACCACCACGCCCTCGTCCTCGGTGGGGGTGACCAGGCAGGCCTGGCCCTCCAGATAGAAGTGCTCCTGGCCGCCGACGAACTGCTCGCCCTCCACCATCAGCGGTGCCTCGGCGAGGCTTGCCGCCCAGTCGCCGCGCTCCTGCACATGGGTAGGGCGCACGAACTCGCCGCGCTCGGCGGCAGCCACCGGGTCGAGGCTCGCCGGGCACTCGTCGATTTTCACGACGCCTGCATCAAGGGCCGCCTTCACCGCCTCCCGGGCGGCGCGATGGCTCTCGGCGGCCACCGCGAAGAGCACCTGGCCGGCGTAGCTGATCTCCTCCTCAACGAAGAGCGGATCGCCGGGAAAGACCGGGCCGATGTCGGTGTGGCCGGGCACCTCGTGAAAGCCCACGGCGTCCACCACGCCGGGCAGGGCGCGGACCCGGTTGAGGTCGAGGTGCCTCAGGCGGCCATGGGCCACCGGCGAGAGGGCGAGCGCCAGGTGCAGGCAGTCGGCCGGCACCTTGAGGTCGTCGATATAGGCGGCCCGGCCGGTGACGTGCTTGATGGCGCTCTCGTGGGCGCGAGCGCTGCCGGCGCCGCCCTGGCCCAGGGTCTCGCGGGCGACCGGGCCCGAGCCCTGGATACGTCCCTCGAGGTCCCGGCGCGCCGCGGCGGCGTCGGTATCGAGGTCGACGTGACGGGTGTCGGGCGCCTTGGTGGAAAGCCTAGTGAGCGTACGCATCGAGCATCACCTCCCGGGCGCTGGTGGCTGTCGTGTCCTGGCCGTCGGCGGTTACCACCAGGCGCAGGCGTTCGAGCAGGTTGGCGGCGGAGAAGCGGCGGTAGTCGGCGCTGCCACGCACGTCGCTCATGGGCTGGAAGTCCTCCGCCAGGGCGGCGCGGGCCGCCGCGAAGGCCGCCTCGCTGGGGGCCTGCCCCTCCAGCGCCGCTTCGGCGGCCGCGGCGCGCTTGGGTATCGCCGCCATGCCGCCGAAGGCGAGGCGTACGTCGCGCAGCACGCCGTCTTCCAGGCGCCAGGCGAAGGCACCGAGCACCGCAGAGATGTCGTCCTCGCGCCGCTTGGAGAGCTTCCAGACCTTCAGGTGTCGTCCCGCCTCTGGCCTGGGCAGGAAGATGGCGCGGATCACCTCGCCTTCGCACTCCTTGTCCTGGTTCAGGGCGGTCTTCTTGTAGTCGAGGAAGAAGTCGTCGAGGGGCAGCTCGCGCTCGGCGATTTCCTCACCGTCTCCGGGACCGGCGAGCCATAGCCGCGCGCCCAGGGCGAGCAGCACCGGCGGGGTGTCGCCGATGGGGGAGGCGTTGGCGATGTTGCCGCCCAGGGTGCCGCGGTTGCGGACCTGGGCCGAACCCAGCCGATGCAGCAGGTGGGCGAAGGCCGGGTAGTGCTCGGCGAGCAGCGGCTCCAGGCGCGCATAGGTCACCGCGCCGCCGATCCACCAGCCGGCGCGGCCATCCGCGAGGGTGGTTTCCTCGAGGGCAGCGAGCTCGGCTACCCGGGTGACGTCCACCACCCGCGGGAAGCGGGCCAGACGCTGGGTCACCTCGAGCCACAGGTCGGTGCCGCCGGCGACGATCGGCGCCTCGGGGTGGGCACGGCGCTCGGCGATCAGCGCCTCCAGGGTCGTGGGCTGGATGAAGGCGGCCTCGGGCGTCGCCTCCGTCGCCGGGGCCGCGGCGTCCACGGCGAGGTCGAGCCACTCGTGACGCGCCTCGGGGTAGTCGCCCATGGCCAGCGCCGCGTCGCGGATCGGGCGGTAGCCGGTGCAGCGACAGAGGTTGCCGCCCAGCGCGGCCTCCAGGCGCTGCGGGGTCAGGGGCGCCGGACGCTCTCCACCTCCCCGTCGCTGGCTTTCATGCAGGGTGAATAGCGACATCACGATGCCCGGGGTGCAGAAGCCGCACTGGCTGCCGTGGTGCTCCACCATGGCCGCCTGGGCGGGGTGCAGGGTCTCGCCCCGGGCCAGCCCCTCCACGGTGACCAGAGCACGGCCCTGTAGCTGGTGGGCCGGGGTGATGCAGGCGTTGGCGGCGTGGTAGCGGGTCTTGCCGTCGGCATCGGGCGCGCCGATGGCCACGGTGCAGGCGCCGCAGTCGCCGGAAGCGCAGCCCTCCTTGGTGCCGGTCTGGCCCAGGGTGTCGCGCAGGAGCTCGAGCACGCTGGTGTCGGGCGAGGCCTCGCACCGGCGGGGCTGCCCGTTGAGCAGGAAGTCGATCATCGCCTTGTCTCTATTGTTGATTGCGACTCGTTGTTGCGACCGTCGATCGCGTCAGGGATTCGTCTCAGGAAGCTTCTTGACCATTCGGTCAGGAATGGTATCAGCATGGTCCAGATACCAGTGCTTTGCAAGCTTCCGGGGCATGCGGCAAACTCGCCGCAACCTTTCATATGGCCAGGAGGCGCTTGATGAGCCAGGGCGATGTCCCCGCGAACCCCAGGGGGGAGGGTGGCAACGGCGCTACCCGAGAGCGCAACGAGCGCGAGATCCTGGCCGCTGCCGAGCGGGTCTTCGCCGCCCACGGCTACCGAGGCGCCAGCCTGGCCACCATCGCCGAGCAGGCGGGGCTGCCCAAGTCCAACGTGCTCTACTACATGGGCAGCAAGCGGGGCCTCTACGTTCGCCTGCTGGAGCGGATGATGGCGCGCTGGAACGCCCTGCTCGACGACATCTCGGTGGACGACGACCCGGCCGAGGTGCTGGAGGCGTTCATCCGCAGCAAGATGCAGCTCTCTCGGCGCCATCCCGAGGGCTCGCGGCTCTTCGCCGCCGAGATCCTCGGCGGCGCCCCCTTCCTGCAGGAGTACCTGCGCGGCGACCTGCGCGACTGGGTGCAGGCGCGCGCGGCGATCTTTCGACAGTGGGCCGAGCGTGGCCTGATGGATCCGGTGGATCCGGTATGGCTGATCTTCCTGATCTGGTCGGCCACCCAGCACTACGCCGACTTCGAGGCCCAGGTGCTCGGCATCACCGACCGCGAGTCGCTAAGCGACGCCGACGTGGAGGCGATCACCGCCTTTTTGACCCGGGTGATCCTCAAGGGGTGCGGTGTGACGTCCAGGCCACAAGGCGCATGATAGGATGGATATGAAACAGGGCATGGTCGGTGGAGGCGCGACATGAACACGGCAAAGCAGGATGTACGGCAGATGCTCGAATCGCTGCCCGAGGATTGCTCCCTCGAAGACATCCAGTATCACCTCTATGTCACCGAAAAGGTCCGGCGTGGGCTCACCCGAGCTGAGCACGAGGGGACATTGAGTCAGGCACAGGTCGAGGAGAGGCTGGCCAAGTGGCTGCGACGCTAGTCTGGTCACCGGAAGCCCTCGAGGACCTTGAGCTTATCGCTGAGTACATCGAGCGTGATTCCGCGTTCTACGCATCGGCAGTGGTCGGCAAGCTGGTGGCCAAGGCGCGCGATATAGCCGAATTCCCCGACAGCGGCCGTGTTGTACCGGAATTCAAGGATCCTACCCTTCGAGAAGCCTTCGTTTATAGCTATCGTCTTGTTTATCAAAGTGGTGATGACACAGTGCTGATTGTCGCCGTCGTGCATGGTAAACGCCTTCTCGAGAACAGCGGTCGCTTCGAGTAAGCCAGCATGACGTCACTTCCCATCGAGTCCCGTCTGCCCGCCATCCAGGCGGCCCTGGCCGATCATCCCCGTGCGCTGCTGGTGGCCGAACCCGGCGCCGGCAAGACCACCCGGGTGCCGCTTTCGCTGCTCGAGGCGCCCTGGGCCCGCGAGGGGAGGTTGCTGCTGCTGGAGCCGCGGCGGGTAGCGGCGCGCCTGGCCGCCGGCTTCATGGCCGAGAGCCTGGGCGAGCGGGTCGGGGAGACCGTCGGCTACCGCATGCGCGGCGAGAGTCGCGTCGGCCCGCACACCCGCCTGGAGGTGGTCACCCAGGGGGTGCTGACACGGATGCTCCAGGAGGACCCGCTGCTCGAAGGCGTGGCCGGCATCCTCTTCGACGAGTTCCACGAGCGCAGCCTGGAGGCGGACCTGGGCCTCGCGCTGGCGCTTGATGCCCAGTCGGTGCGCGACGACCTGCGCCTGCTGGTGATGTCGGCGACCCTGGATGTCGAGGCCCTGCTCGGGGTGCTGGGGGAGGCGACCCCGGTGATTGACTGCCCCGGGCGCAGCTACCCCGTCGAGACTCGCCACCGCGCCCTCAATGCCCGCGACGACACCGCCCCCCAGCAGGCCCGGGCGCTGCTCGAGGCCATGACGGCGCAGGCAGGCGATGCCCTGGTGATCCTGCCCGGGGTGGCGGAGATTCGCCGGCTGGCCCGTGAGCTCGCCGGCCGGGCACCTGAGCTTGCGGTGATGGAGTTGCACGGTCGCCTGCCCCTGGAGGCGCAGCGCCGCGCCCTGCGCCCGGACCCCGAGGGACGCCGGCGGGTGGTGCTGGCCACGGCCATCGCCGAGTCCAGCGTCACCGTGGACGGCGTGCGCCTGGTGATGGACGCCGGCCTCGAGCGGGTACCGGTGTTCCAGCCCAGAAGCGGCCTGACGCGCCTCGAGACCCGCCGCGTCAACCGCGCCAGCGCCGACCAGCGCCGTGGTCGTGCCGGCCGCCAGGGGCCGGGCCTCTGCCTGCGGCTGTGGGCCGAGGAACAGCCGCTGGTTCCCCATGGCGAGCCGGAGATCCGCCAGGCCGATCTGGCGCCGCTCGCCTTCGAGCTGGCCCGTTGGGGCATCACCGACCCGAGCCAGTTGGCCTGGGTGACCCCGCCACCCGCCGCGGCGCTGGCCGCCGGGCGCGAGCTGCTGCATCGCCTGGGCCTGCTTGACGACGCCTTCCATCTGACCGAGTCGGGGCGCTCCGCCGCCCGCTGGCCGACCCATCCGCGCCTGGCGGCGATGCTGGAGCGCTCCCATGGGCTCGATGCGCTGCCGCTGGCCTGCGCCCTGGTGGCGCTGCTGGAGGAGCGTGGCGGCGACGCGGAGCGCGACCTGGAACGGGCGCTGCAGGCGCGGCTGCGCGAGCCCCGCGCCCATCGCCAGTGGCGGCGCGACGCCGAGCGCCTGGCCCGTATCGCCGGTGTGCCACTCGAGGTGGCGAGCCTGGCCCCGCTGGGGGCGCTGCTGGCCCTGGCCTACCCGGAGCGCATCGCCCAGCGCCTCGACGAGCCCGGGCGCTTTCGCCTGGCCGCCGGCGGCCTGGCGACCCTGCCCGAGGCGCATCCCCTGGCCCACGCCGAGCTGCTGGTGGCCGCGGAACTCTCGGGCGAGGCGAGCGGGGCACGGATCTACCGGGCGGTGGGACTTTCTCAAGCGCGGCTGGAGGCGCTCTATCCCGAGTGCACCGAGTGGCGCCCGCGCCTGGAGTGGTCCGATGAGCAGGGCCGTCTTGTCGGCGAGCAGGTGCGCGGCCTGGGGGCCGTGGTGCTCGAACGCCGCCCGCTCCAGCGGTTGCCCGCCGAGGCGGTGCGCGAGGCCCTGCTCGAGGCGCTACGCCGCCGCGGCCTGCCGCGGGATGAGTCGCTCACCCAACTGCGCGGCCGCCTGGCGCTGCTGCGGGCGACCCTGGTTGATGACTGGCCGGAGGCCAGCGAGGAAGCGCTGCTTGCGACCCTCGCGAGTTGGCTCGGCCCGCACCTCGACGGCATCACGCGCCTGGAGGCCGTGGAGCGCCTGCCGCTGGCTCGCTTTTTGCTGGACACCCTCGACTGGCCGCTGCGTGCCCGGCTCGACGCGCTCGCCCCCGAGCGCCTGGCAGTGCCCAGCGGCGCCCGACACCGGGTCGACTACGCCCCCTGTCTGGAGGGCCAGCCGCCGGTACTGGCGGTGAAGCTGCAGGAGTGCTTCGGCTGGGAGGCCTCTCCGCGGGTGGCCGACGGACGCGTGGCGGTGCTGCTGCATCTGCTCTCGCCGGCGCGGCGTCCCCTGCAGGTCACCGACGACCTGGCGAGCTTCTGGGCGGGCGGCTACGCCGAGGTGCGCCGCGAGATGAGGGGGCGCTATCCCAAGCACCCCTGGCCCGAGGACCCCACTACCGCCGAGGCCACCGCCCGCACCAAGCGGCGTTAGCCTCCGTCAGCCTAGGCCTCATTGCCGCGGCGCAGCAGGCGTTCCGCCGGCACCACTACCTCGAGGGGCCAGGCGTGACGCCATGCCCCCTCGAGCCCCCTGGCCGCGACCAGCGTCGGCCAGGCCAGCAGTGCCAGGTAGCCGAGGCGTCTCATGATGCTTCCTCCTGTCGCCGCGGCGGCGCCGGGGCGAGGTAGCCCACGCCGATGCACAGCAGCCCGTAGCCGATAAACGAGGCGATGCCCAGCAGGTTGCCGAGGTGCTGGCGATCCACCGCCACCAGCTTGACCAGTACCACCGCCATCAGCAGTGCGGAGAGTTGCCACAGGGTGCGCTGCCGGCGCCGCGAGCCCAGCACCCAGCCGATCACGCCGAGCAGGCTCCACAGCAGGGTGAGGCCGGTCTGCACCAGGCCGAGTTCCAGCATCGCCGGCGACCAGGGGGCACCGCCCGCCAGATGCGTCCCGCGCAGCAACTCCACGGTGAGCAGCAGGAAGGCCGCGGCCCCCAGCAGGGCCGGGGCGTGGCGGTCTGCCGCCGCAGGCCAGAGGCCACCCCGCCAGAGCTGCCAGGCGACCAGCAGCGTCGCCCACTGCACCAGCGCCAGGGGATTGGCCAGCGGCAGCCAGGGCAGCGGGAAGGGGGCGCCGGCGCGTGGCAGCAGCGCCACCCAGGCGAGGGCCAGTACCAGCAGCAGGCCGGTCGCGAGCGACATGCGCCAGGCCTGTGCCGGCTCGGCCAGGGGGCGCAGCACCCAGCCGGGTCGGTGGCAGAGCAGGGCAGCGAGCGTGAGCCAGGGCAGCAGCGCGGCGGCGAGCTGCCAGGCGGGTGCCAGGTTCAGGGGGAGCGGTTGCAGCAGCAGGGTGCTGAGGAAGAGTGGCGTGGAGGCGAGCCAGGCCCCCTGGGCCCAGGCGGCGGGCGGCAGGGGCTCGTCCTGGAGCGCTTCGGAGTGTCGCGCCAGCCCCTGCAGCTGGCGATAGCCGAGCACGATCACCAGGGCCCAGCCCCAGGGGGCGAGGGGACCGATGGCGAGAGGCACGGCGAGTATGCGCTCGAGCGCCCCGGCCAGCAGGAGGGCCGTGAGCAGCAGTGAGCCGGCGACGCCCCAGGCCAGCGCCGTAGCCGGCCGGCGGCGGTAGCGCTCGGCCAGGGCCAGTCCGGTGAGTGCCAGCAGTGCCAGGCGCCAGTCATCGGCCATGGCCGGGGCGGCGAACAGGTCGATCTCCCGGGCGGTGATGGAAAGCCACCAGGCCAGGCCCCAGGCGAGGGCGGCCAGCGCCCAGCGTGGGTAACCGCCTCGCCATAGGGTCTCGGCGGAGACGAGGCCCGCCGCGGCAAGGATCACCCCGGCCATGAAGGCGGCGTTGGCGACGGGAGTGTCCACGGCCCAGGCGAAGACAAGGCTGCCAAGCAGCGTCAGGCCGGCCACCAGCTGCAGGGACAGGCCGGCGAAGCGGGGCAGCAGGCGGTGCTGGCGCAGGCCCAGCCATATCAGGGCGGCCCCCTCCACGGCGAAGAGCGCGGCGCTGACTCGCGCCGAGAGTGCCAGCGGAATCGCCAGGGTGGCGAAGCCCAGTGCCAGGGCGGCGTGGGCCTCACCGAGCGGACGCGTGCGCGCCTGGCGCAGCAGCCAGCTGGCGAGCAGGGCATAGAGCAGAGCGATGCCCAGGGCACACAGGGCCAGCGACAGCCGCTCGCCCTCGAGCAGCGCCGCCTGGAGACCGAACGCCACTAGCGGCGTGCCGAAGACCAGGCTGCCGTCGATGCGGCTGTCCGTCCTGTGCGGCGACGCCTGCGCTTGTCGGCGCCTGGCGTGGAGGATCGGGACCAGCAGGTAGAGCAGGAAGAACAGTGCCAGGAAGGGCTGGGCCACCGCGTAGTGCCGGGGGCTGTAGTCGAGAACGCCCCAGGCGGTGGCGATGGCGAAGGTGGCCACGAAACCCAGCAGGTCGAGTAGGCGCCAGTGGCGCACCCAGGCGATGGCGAAGATGCCCAGGTTGAGCAGCGCGTAGTAGCTGAACAGTACCAGCGGATCGCCAGGAGCACGGGCCAGCCACAGCGGCGCGAGAAAGCCCGCCAGACTGCCCAGCACGGCCAGTGCCAGCGCATTCTGGAGTGTGCCCAGCACCCCGAGCCCGGCCACCAGTGCCACGCTGAGCAGGAAGGCCAGCGGCAGGGGTAGCAGCGCGAAGCGCTGGGCGGCGGCGAAGATCACCATCAACAGCACGCCGATGGCCCCGCCCTGCAGGCTCAGCGCGAACACCCGCCGGGTGCGACGCTGCTGCCAGCCGAAGCCCAGGGCGGCCACCGCCAGGACGGCGATGCCAGCCAGGCGCAATTTGATGGAGAGGGTCAGCCAGCCCTGGGTGGAGGCGTGGCGGATCAGTGCCGCGAGCCCCGCGAAGAGCACCAGGATACCGATCTTGACCGGCAGATTGCCCTCGCTGAGCCAGCCTGCCGCGGTGCCTCGCACCCGCCGAGCTCCGCTGGCCAGCCGGCGGGCGAGGCCGTCGCGCCAGAGGGGGCGTCGGCTCGTGCCTGCCTCGACCTTCCTGCCCCGGGAGGGAGTGGCCATCGCGTCCTCCACGGCGGGTCGGGCCAGGGCCGCCTCCAGTGACTCCACCCGACGCGTCAGGCGGGCGAGGCGCACCAGGGCGACGATGGCCACCAGGCTCGGCAGCCCCAGCAGGAGCAGCAGCAGTGTCAGCAGCAGCGGCATGGCCTTCCTCTCTGGCTGGGGTTACTCAGGACACCCGCGACCTCCACAGCATGGGCCACAAGCGTGCCGCTGTCGTTGGTGCCGTGGGGTCAGCGCCGCCGTCGCAGCACCCACTTCTCCGCCTCGATCACCAGGTAGATGGCCACGCTCACCAGCAAGATCGCCAGCCAGTGGGGGGCTTCGAGCCCTTCACCGCCGAACACCAACTGCATGAACGGCAGGTAGGTCCAGCCCAGCTGCAGCAGGGCCACGGCGGCGATGGAGCCCCATATCGGCTTGCTGCCGAAGATCCCCTGGAGCGAGAGGGTGCTGGCGGTGAGGAAGCGACTGTTGATCAGGTAGGCGGCACTGCCCGCCACCAGCATGTTCACCGCGCCCGCGCGGGCGAGCTCGATGCTGCCGCCCTGGGCGTTGAGTATCCAGGAGAAGACCCCGAACACGCCGAGCAGCAGCAGCATCGAGACGAAGCCCACCCGCCACAGCAGGAAGAGGTCGAGCAGGGCGGCGTCGGGGTTGCGGGGCCGGCGACGCATCAGGTCCCCCTCGCCCTTCTCGAAGGCCAGTGCCAGACCCAGGGTCACCGCCACCACCATGTTGACCCATAGCGCCTGCACCGGGGTCACCGGCAGCTGGGTGCCGGCCAGCACGGCGAGCAGGATCGCCAGCCCCTGGGCGCCGTTGGTGGGCAGCAGGTAGGTGATGGTCTTGCGGATGTTGTCGTAGACCTTGCGTCCCTCGCGGATGGCTCCGACGATGGTGGCGAAGTTGTCGTCGGCCAGCACCATCTCCGCGGCCTCCTTGGCGGCCTCGGTGCCCTGGATGCCCATGGCCACGCCGACGTCGGCGCGCTTGAGCGCCGGACCATCGTTGACCCCGTCGCCGGTCATGGCACAGATGCCGCCGTGGGACTGCATCGCCTGGACCAGGCGCAGCTTGTGCTCCGGCGCGGCCCGGGCGAAGACGTCCACCTCGAGGATCACCTCGGCAAGCTCGGCGTCGGACATCGCCTCGATCTCGCGGCCGCTGATCGCCCGTTCGGTATGGGCAAACCCCAGCTGGCGGGCGATGGCCAGGGCGGTAACGGCATGGTCGCCGGTGATCATCACCGGACGGATGCCGGCGGCTAGGCACTCCTTCACCGCCTCGATGGCCTCGTCCCGGGGCGGGTCGAGAAGCCCTACCAGGCCCAGCAGCACTAGGCCGTCCTCGGCGTGGTGATCCTCGAGCGACTCGACGTCATGGAGGGGCTTCTCGGCCAACGCCAGCACCCGCAGCCCCTGACCGGAGAGGGCATGGATGCGCTCTTCCCACTCGGCGTGATCGAGTTCGCTGTCCTCGCCATCCTCCTGGCGCACGCGGTGGCACATCTCAAGCAGGCGGTCCGGGGCGCCCTTGACCAGCAGGCAGTGGCGTCCGTCGATCTCATGCAGGGTGGCCATGTACTTGTTAGCGGACTCGAAGGGGATGGCGTCCTGGCGGTCGTGATCGCCGCGCAGGGTGCGCGCCTCCAAGCCCGCCTTGGCGGCCGCCACCACCAGGGCGCCTTCGGTGGGATCGCCGTGGATCTTCCAGTGGCCCTCTTCGCGGGCCAGTTCGGCGTCGTTGCAGAGCACGCCGACCTTGAGGAAGTGGCGCAGGGCGTGGTGGTCGTCGAGGTTCAGCGGCGCCTGCTGTGCCTCGCCGTCCTCGTCCAGCGTGTGGAAGTCACCCTCGGGGGCGAAGCCGGTGCCGTCGATGCGGATTTCGCCCTGGGGCAGCCAGATCGACCGGGCGGTCATCTCGTTGCGGGTCAGGGTGCCGGTCTTGTCGGAGAAGATGGTGGAGATGGAGCCCAGGGTCTCCACCGCCGGCAGGCGCCGGATGATGGCGTTGCGGCGGGCCATGGCCTGCACCCCCAGGGCCAGGCCGATGGTGACGATGGCGGGCATGCCCTCGGGAATCGCCGCCACGGCGAGGCCTACCGCGGCCATGAACATGTCGCCGACGGGCTGGCCGTGGACCAGCACGCCGAAGGCCGCGGTGAGGATGGCGATCACCAGGATGATCAGGGCCAGCACGCGACCGGCACGATCGATCTGGCGCAGCAGCGGTGTCTTGAGCTGCTCGACGCCACGCAACATCTCGGAGATGCGGCCCAGCTCGGTGCGTGTGCCGGTCTCCACCACCAGGCCCCGTGCGGCGCCCTGGACCACGATCGTGCCGGCGTAGGCCATGCCGGTGCGGTCGCCCAGGTCGGCGTCCTCTGCTACCGGCGGAGTATCCTTGTCCACGGCGGTGGACTCGCCGGTCAGGGAGGCCTCCTCGGTGCGCAGCCGCCTGGCTTCCAGCAGGCGCAGGTCCGCCGGCACCCGGTCACCACTCTCCACCATCACCACGTCCCCCGGCACCAGCTGCTCGGCGGGGATCGTCCGACGCCTGCCGTCGCGCAGCACCTGGGCCTGGGGCGAGAGCATGTTGCGGATGCTCTCCAGCGCCTGCTCGGCCTTGCCCTCCTGCAGGAAGCCGATCAGGGCGATGATCAGCACCACCCCGAAGATGGCGATGGCGTCCAGGGTGTGGCCGAGCCCCAGGCTCGCCACCGCCGCGCCGATCAGCACCAGCATCAGCACATTGGCGAGCTGCTCGAGGAAGCGCTTCCAGGCCGGGCGTGCCTCGGCCTGCTGCAGCTGGTTGGGGCCGTATCGCTGGAGACGTGCCTCCGCCTCGGCCTCGCCGAGCCCATCGGCGGAGGCCTCCAGGCGTGTCAGGGCCTCCTCGCCGGTCAGGGCGTGCCAGGCGCCCGCCTCCCGCTGTGATTCGTTCATCCCGTGATCTCCAGCCGGTCATGGTCCATGCCGCCAAATGTATCACATCTCATGCTGCGCTGCAGTGACGCGGGACAGGGTTCCGGGTGCAAGTCGCTGAAACACCGGCCGTGAGGGACGTCAGCGCGTCTCGGGCGGCTCGCCGGGCACGCGGTAGCGGGTCGGGGCGTTCCGGCGCTCCTCCGGGGTCAGCGTCTCGTCCTCGGCAGGCACGCCCCACACCGTCTCGCTCTCGCGGTCCGGGTAGGTGTAGGTGGTGCAGCCGGCGAGCAAGGCCAGGGCGAGGGCGGCGACAAGCGGTCGAGTGATGGGCATGGGGGCTCTCCAGAGGGGATGCGAGGCGCCGGCCGGCGTCGCCGCCGGCCGGCAGAGCGTTACTCGGCGGGTCTACCCGGACCAGCCGGCGAGGATCGGCACATAGACCACCAGCAGCAGCACCGCGATCAGGCCCAGCAGGTAGGGAACGATCGCCCGGGTGATGCGCTCCAGCGGCAACCGGGTCACCGAGGAGGCCACGTAGAGGTTGATCGCCACCGGCGGGGTGATCATGCCGATGGCCAGCCCCATGACGATGATCAGCCCGAAGTGGATGGGGTCGATGCCCAGCCGGGTGACCAGCGGCAGCAGCACCGGGGTGAGGATGATCAGGGCGCTGGCGGTCTCGATGAAGACGCCGGTGAGCAGGATCACCGCCACCACCAGCAGCATGATCACCAGCGGGTCGGTGGAGAGCGACAGCACCGCCTGGGCGATGGCGCCGGGCACTTGCCAGCTGGAGAGGGTCCAGCTGAGCACCGCCGAGGTGGCGATCACCAGCATGATCACCGAGGTGGTAATGGCCGAGCGCATCAGGATGGCGTAGACCTCCTTCAGCGTCAGGTCGCGGTAGACGAACAGCGACACCAGCAGGGCGTAGTTGACCGCCACCACCGCCGCCTCGCTGGGGGTGAAGACCCCCGAGAAGATCCCGCCGAGGATGATCACCGGGGTCATCAGGCCCCAACTGGCGCTTTTGAAGGTGCGCCAGATGGTGGCCGCGGAGAGGGCGGTGCCGTGGGGGTACTGGCGGCGGTAGGCCTGGACGATGGCGATGGCCGAGAGCCCCACGCCCATGGCGATGCCCGGCAGGATGCCGTTCAGGAACAGCGATGATACCGACTGCTGGGCGATCACCGCGTAGATGATCATCGGCACCGAGGGCGGGATCACCACGCCGATGGTGCCGCTGGCGGCGATCAGGCTGGCCGCCGAGGCGGGCTCGTAGCCCTTCTTGCGCAGCTCCGGCACCAGGCTCGAGCCCACCGCGGCGGTGGTGGCCGCCCCGGAGCCGGAGATGGCGGCGAAGAACATGCCGGCGCCCACCGAGACGATGGAGAGCCCGCCCTTGAGGAAGCCGAACAGCGAGTCGGCGAAGGCCACCAGCCGCTCGCTGACCCGGCCCTGGGCCATCAGGTCGCCGGCGAGGATGAACATGGGCACCGCCACCAGGGCGAAGGAGTTGATGCCCTGGAACATCTGCTGGGTGACCACCATCAAGGGCACCCCCTGGGCGTGGAGCGCCACCAGGGTGCTGGCGCCGATGGCGAGCGCGATGGGCACTCCCAGCAGCATGAAGACCAGGAACAGCGCGAAGAGCAGGGCGGTCATGGGGCCTCCTCCTCGGGCTCGCGCGCCTCGCCGAGGGCCAGGCCGATGACGTCCACCAGGGCGTACCAGGCCATGATCGCCGCCGAGAGCGGGATCACTGCATAGACCCACGTCATGGAGAGGCGCAGGGAGGCGGACTTCTGGAAGCTCTGCACCTGCATGTACTCCCAGCCGATGACCACCAGGCCGAGCAGGAAGCCCAGCGCCACCAGCCGGGCGGCGATGTGCGCCAGGCGCCGCGGCAACCCCGGCAGGGCGTCGACCACGAAGGTGACGGCGATATGCCGGCCGCGGCGGAAGGCGAGGGTGGCGGCGAGGAAGGTGATCCACACCAGCAGGAAGCGGGCCACCTCCTCGGTCCAGCCCACCGCGGTGAAGAAGACGCGCGAGACGATCTGCAGGGTGATCACACCGATCAACGCCGCCATCGCCGTGACGACCACGGGCGCGATGACGGCGTCGAGGGTGCGCTCACTCCACCGCAGCGGTCGCAGCAGGGAAGGGGCGAGCGGGGGCACTTACTTCAGGGCCTCCTGGATGCGCGGCAGATAGTCGCCGAACTGCTCGCCGTAGGTCTCGTAGACCGGGGCGACGGCCTCCTGGAAGGCGGCGATGTCGGGTTCCTCGACGATCTCCATGCCCGCCTCGCGCAGCTCGGCCAGCTGCTCGGCCTCCATCTCGGCGTTGACCCGGCGCTCGTGCTCGGCGGCCTCCTGGGCGGCCTGCTCGATCACCGCCTGGGCGGCCTCCGGCAGCTGGTTCCACACCGGCATGCCCATCACGAAGAGCGCCGGCGCATAGGTGTGCCGGGTCAGCGTCATGTGATCCTGGGTTTCGTACAGCTTGAAGGAGTGGATGACGTTGACCGGGTTCTCCTGGCCGTCGATGGTGCCCTGCTGCATGGCGGTGAGCGCCTCGGTCCAGGCCATGGGCACGGCGTTGGCGCCGAGCTCGCGGAAGGTGTCGACGTAGACCGGGTTCTCCATCACGCGGATGCGCAGGCCGTCGATGTCCGCGGGGGCCTCCACCGGGCGCTCGCTGTTGGTGAGGTTGCGGAAGCCGCGCTCGGCGTAGGCCAGCCCCTTGAGGTTGACCTCGGAAAGGCGGCCCAGCAGCTCCTGGCCGATCTCGCCGTCGAGTACCGCATAGGCGGCCTCGGGACTGGGGAAGAGGAAGGGGAGCTCGAACACCGCCATCTCCTCGAGGAAGTTGGCCACCGGGCCGTTGGTGATCACGCCCATGTCCACGGTGCCGATCTGCATGCCCTCGAGCAGGGTGCGCTCGTCACCCAGGCTGGCGTTGGGGTAGAGCTCGATGTCCACCTTGCCGTCGGTGCGCTCCTCCACCAACTCCTCGAACTTCATGGCGGCGATATGGAAGCCGTCCTGCTCGTTGACCACGTGGGCTAGGCGCAGGGTGACGGGGTCCATGTCGGCGAACTCGTTGGCCTGGGCGGTGGCGGCCATGGCGAGCGAGACGGAGAGGGCCAGCGTGCTGCGGAGAAAACCGTTCATTATTCGTTTCCTTATGCGTGTCAGCGAGTTGCGAATCCAGCGCCGGAAAGCATGCCCTGTGGCGGGGAGGTCGGTCAATTTCACGCTCGCGCCGGGTGGCGTCCGCCTACGCCGGGGCGGCGGCCTGCTCACGCAGCCAGGCGATCTCCTCGGGCCAGATGGCGGGCTCGATGGTCTCGAGCACCAGCGGCATGTCGTCGGTGCGTGGGTCCTGCATCAGGGCGGTGAAGCAGGCGCTGCCAATGTTGCCGCGGCCGAGGCTGTGGTGGCGATCCACCCGGCTGCCGAGCTCGCTCTTGGCGTCGTTGAGGTGCATCCCCTTGAGGTAGTCGATGCCCACCACGGCGTCGAACTCGTCGAGCATGGCCAGGGTCGCCTCCCGGGTGCGCAGGTCGTAGCCGGCGGCGAAGGCGTGGCAGGTGTCGAGGCAGACGCCGACCCGGCTCCTGTCCTCCACCTGGGCGATGATCTCGGCCAGCTGCTCGAAGCGCCAGCCCAGGTTGCTGCCCTGGCCGGCGGTGTTCTCGAGCACCGCGGTGACCCCGCGCGTCTCGGCCAGCGCCAGGTTGATCGACTCGGCGATGCGCGCCAGGCAGTCGCTCTGGCTGCTCTTACGCAGGTGGCTGCCGGGGTGGAAGTTGAGGCGGTCGATGCCCAGTTGCTCGCAGCGGCGCATCTCGTCGAGGAAGGCGGCCCGCGACTTGGCGAGGCCCTCGGCCTCGGGGTGCCCGAGGTTGATCAGGTAGCTGTCGTGGGGAAGGACCTGGCCGGGGCCGAAGCCGTGGCGCCGGCAGGCGTCGCGGAAGGCCGCGATGACCGTCTCGTCGAGGGGCTTGGCCTTCCACTGGCGCTGGTTCTTGGTGAAGAGCGCGAAGGCGTTGGCGCCGATCTCCACGGCGCGTGCCACCGCCTGGTCGACGCCGCCGGCGGCGCTGACGTGGGCTCCGATGTACTTCATGCTGTGGTCCTGTGTGCTCTCTCGTCGGGTGGTCCGGGGTAATGGATCCCGGGATTGTCGCCGATCCGGCCGTCGAACCCCAGGGCGTCCGCGGGTGGCGACGGTGGACGTCACCCGCGACGGTCCGCTAGGGTCGGGGCCACGTCGATCAACCAGGAGATCCCATGACCCTGCGCAAGTCCCTCGCCGTTTCCTCGCTGAGCCTGGCCCTGGCCGTGCCGGCCTTCGCCCAGCAGATGCCCCAGGGGCAGCCGCCCAGCGCCGAGGAGCAGGTGGCCCAGCTCGACCAGCTGGTCGACCTCGACCAGCAGCAGGAGCAAGAGCTGGTGAGCCTGCTCAGTGACTCCCGCGAGCGCATCCAGTCGCTGCAGGCCGAGGCCCGGAGCGTGCAGATGCGCCTGCAGCAGAACGCCGGCCCGGAGTATGACGAGGCCGCCATCCGCCAGGATGCCGAGCTGCTCGGGGACCTCTCCGGCGAGATGACCGCCGAGAGCGTGTTGATGCAGTCGCGCATGCAGGCCGCCCTGACCGCCGAGCAGCGCGACGAGCTGGAGCGCCAGATCGCCCAGCGGCAGCAGCAGATGCGCCAGATGCAGCAACAGCAGCAGGCGCCGGCCCAGTAAGCCGGGCGACGCGGCCCCCCCGGCGGGCCCGAGGCGCGATAAGGACGGCACCCTCGGGGTGCCGTCCTGCGTCATGGCGGGTGAGTCAGGCGTGGCTCAGCGCCGGTCGTGGGGCCGGCCCAGCCAGTAGCGATGGCCGCGGCGCTCGGGGCGGGCCTCCACCAGCGGCTCCCGGGGCCGGTAGGGGCGCGAGGAGGGTGGCCGCGGCCCCTGGCGGCGCGCCAGGGCCATCAGGCGTCCCACCCGCTCCTCGGTGGCCGGATGGGTCTGCAGGAAGCGCAGCCAGCTCGGCAGCTGACGGCGCCCGAAGAGGGTGGTCAGCCATAGCCCCTTTTGCGCCTCGAGCACCGCGAGCGCCTCGGCCAGTCCCTCCGGGTCGCGGGTAAGCGCGGCGGCCTCCAGGTCGGCGGTGAACTCGCGATTGCGCGACAGCGCCAGCTGCAGCAGGGTGCTGGCGGTGGGCGCCAGGCCCACCACCAGCAGCTCCAGCCAGGGCAGGCGGAGCTCGCCGGCCATCACCATGGGCAGCATGACGATCAGCGCCAGCTGCACCAGGAAGGCGCCCCACACCGTCAGCCGCGTCATGGTGGCGGCCATGGACATCACCCGGGTGTCGCCATGGCGCAGGTGACTGACCTCGTGGGCCAGCACCCCGGCCAGCTGGCGCAGCGAGAGGCAGTGCAGCAACCCCTCGGTCACCGCGATGCCGCCGTCCCTGGCGTCCCCCACGGCGAAGGCGTTGAGGTCCGCAGTGGGCACGTAGAAGAGCCATGGCGGCTGGGAAAGGCCGGCACGGCGGTAGAGCAGGTCCATCACCCGGTAGAGCTGCGGGGCCTGGTGGCGGTGCAGCACCCCGGCCCCGGCGTTGGCCAGCACTAGGCGTGCCGGCACCCGGCCGCTCAGATAAAGCGTCAGCAGCACCAGGCCGAAGGCCCAGGCCACGCCGGCGCCCCCGGCCAGCAGCCAGGCGGGCACCGAGAGCAGCAGCGACATGCCGACCAGGATCAGCAGGTGCTGGAGGGTGTTGTGCAGGCGCTGGGCGGCGAAGCGAGAGAGCATGGCAAGCCTCCTGTCGATGCCAGTGTAACCCGCCCGCGAGGCGATCGCCGCCTACATCGGCTGAGCGTTTCCCCCGGCCAGGGATGGCCACCCCCTTTCCTGTCTCATCGATCCTGTCGCGCTTCTTCGGCGCTCTTTTTCCTTGTGCGTTCCTTGTGCGCTTTCGCCAGGCACGCCGCGCGTCGCACCGTGGCGGGATTCCTTTCCGGTCTCCGGTCTCCGGTCTCCGGTCTCCGGTCTCCGGCTTCCAGCCCCAGCCCCAGCCCCAGCCTCAGCCCCAGCCCCAGCCCCAACCCCAGCCCCAGCCCCAGCCCCGGGACGCGCCCCGCGTCGATTGAGAAGGCCTCGCGGCTCCGGCACTATGTGCGCTCGCCGATGATGAGTCGGCATCGCCATGCCAAACGACCAGGGACGCGACATGGGCCAGCTGCTACGCATCGTGATGATCCACGGCCACCTCGAGGGCGTGGTCGAGCTGAGTGTGGAGGGCCACACCAACATCTGCGGTACCAACGCCTCGGGGAAGACCACCCTGCAGCGCCTGGTGCCGGTGTTCTATGGCGAGTTGCCCAACCGGGTGGTGCCGCGCACGCGCCTGAAGTTCGACGCCTTCTACCTGCCGCACCGCAACAGCTACCTGGTCTACGAGTATCGCCGCGAGGCGGGCGACATCTGCCAGGCGGTGCTGACCCGGCGCGGTGAGGGCGGGGTCGAGTACCGCTTCGTCGGCGACGCCTACCGCCCCGAGGACTACCTGGTGGAGAGCGAAGCCGGGGTGGTGGCCCTGGACTACGCCCAGTGGGCCAACGGCCTGCGCCGGCGGGGCGTGTCGGTCTCCCCCAAGCTGGGGGCCACCTCCGAGTACCGCGCGGTGATCCAGAACGACTTCACCCAGAGCGGCCCCCAGCCCCGGGGCAGTCGCAAGGAGGCGCTACGCCTGCGCCAGGTGGCGGCCCGCTTCAGCCTGGTGCGGCCCGGCATGCGCATTCGCCACATGGAGAAGCTGGTCTCGGCGGTGCACGCCAAGGAGGGCAAGATGGATACCCTCAAGACCATGCTGGCGGCGATCTTCGAGGAGGATGGCGTCGAGCTGCCGGTGACCCGCATCCGCAACACCAAGGCGCGCGAGTGGATCGCCCGCATGCGCCAGTCCATGCGCCTGGCACCGCTGCAGCGCTCGCTCGCCGAGCTCGAGCGGCTGGATGGCGAGATCGGCGAGCTCGAGGCCACGCTGTGGCAGCTGGGACCGCAGCTCACCGCCGACCGTCACCGTGCCGAGCGCGACCAGGCCGACCGCGAGGCCGAGATCCAGCGCCGCCAGGGGGATGTCCAGGCCCTGGAGGCGGCCTACCAGGAGAGGCGCGACGCCCTCAACGAGCGTGCTAGCCGCCTCGACAGCGAGCTGGCCCAGACCCGTGCCGACCTCGACGACCTGCAGCAACGCTTCGAGGCCTTCGAGGCGGCCGGCATGCCGGCCCTGGAGCAGGATCTGCAGGCGCTGCCCCAGTGGCGCGAGCAGCAGCAACAGCTGCGTGACCACCTGGAGCAGCTGCAGCAGGCAGTCAAGGAGAGCAAGGCCAGGCTGGAGGCGCGCCTGGTGGAGCTCGGCGACCTGCTCGAGGCGCGCCGCGACGAGCTCCAGGCGCGGATCGACGCCCTGGGCGAGGAGCGGGAGGCGTGCCGCGAGGCCCAGCGCGAGGCCGAGAGCCGCCTGGAGGCCGACCATCAGGCCCGCCGCCAGACGCTGGACGACGACTACCGCACGCGGCTGGAGGCGGTGACCGCGCGGCTCGCCGAGCTCAGCGCACGGCTCGAGCACCCTGCCCAGACCCCCGAGGAGGTCCGCGAGGCCGAGCAGGCCCAGGTCCGGGTCGACCAGGCCCAGGGCGAGCAGGCTGCCGCCGCGGCGGCCCTGGAGCAGCTGCGCGGTGAGCTCGACGCCCGCAAGGAGGCGCGCGAGGCCGCCGAGGACGAGCTTGAGGCCGCCCGCACCCAGCGTGGCCGCGCCGAGGCGCGCCTCGAGGCGCTCGAGGCCCAGCGCGACCCGGCCCAGGGCAGCCTGCGCCACTTCCTGCGCCACCACCGCCCGGGCTGGGAGCAGAGGCTGGGCAAGGTGATCACCCCCGAGCTGCTGGCACGGCGTGACCTGGCCCCGCAGCTTAACGATGCCGCCAGCGACGACCTCTATGGCCTGGTGCTGGATCTCGCCGCCATCGCCCCGCCGGACCATGCCCGCGAGGAGGCGGACCTGTTGGGCGAGATCGCCGCCGCCGAGGCGGCGCTGGAGGCGACCCGCGAGGAGGAGCGGGCCGCCGAGAAGGCCCTGCGAGGCCGCCACCACAAGGTTCAGGAGGCGGACGCCCGCCTCGACGAGGCGCGCCGCACCCGGCGTCGCGCCGCCGAGGAGGTGGACTACGCGCTGCAGGCGCGCAGCCAGTGCCAGCAGCGCCACGCCGAGGCCCGCCAGGCCCGCCAGGCCGCCTGCCGCGAGGCGCTGGCCGAGCAGGAGGCCGCCCGGGAGGCGCTGCAGGACGAGCAGCGCCGGGCGCTGGAGGCCCTGGCCGATGGCCACCGCGCCCAGCGCCTGGAGCTCACCGCCGACCATCAGGGGAGGATGGAGACCCTCGACCAGCGGATCGCCCAGCACCGCCGCCAGCTCGCCGAGTACAAGGAGGAGCACCGTTGCCAGCGCGACGAGCTCACCGCCGCCTTCGACCGCGAGCTGGCGGAGCAGGGCGTCGACCCCGACACCGTGCGCGAGACCCGTGCACGCCTGGAGACGCTGGGCAAGCGCCTGCGCGAGACCGAGGCGCGCCGCGAGGAGCTCGACGCCTATACCCGCTTCATGCGCGTGGAGTGGGGCGAGCGCAAGCCGCGCCTGGTGGCACGCGAGGCAGAGCTCTCTCGTGAGCGCGACGCCCTGGAGCGGGAGCGCGAGCAACGGCGGGCCGAGTTCCAGGCCGTCCGGGGCGAGCACCAGGCGGCCCTGGCCGAGCTCAAGACCGCCCGCGACGCCGCCCGGGCGCTGGTGGCGACCCTGGCGCCACTGCTCGATACCCTCGAGGGACTGGCCCTGGCGCCGGCCCCCGAGGCCAGCGGCGAGGCGCCGGGCGACGTGGAGGAGCGCATCGAGCGTCTGCGCCAGGCGCTGGCCGACCACGCCCGCGAGCTCGAGGCGCTGCGCCGCGGCTGCGAGCGGCTCGAGGCGGAGCTGATCAAGGGCGCCAGCGCCGACTTCGAGGCGACCCTGGCCGCCGAGCGTGCCCGGCTCGAGGGCGAGAGCCCGCGCCGCCTGCTGCCGGTGATCGCCGGCATGCTCCAGCTGCTCGAGGGGCAACAGCAGCAGCTGTTGCAGGAGGGGCGCAACCTCTCCGACGACCTCGACAAGTTCTTCACCGTGTTCAGCGACCTCAATCGGCGCATCAGCGCCCAGAGCCGGCGCCTCTCCGACGAGGTCGCCGACGACCTGGTGCTCGAGGGCATCGGCCGCGCCGAGGTGAGGATCCAGTCGACCATCGACGAGCTGGGCTTCTGGGAGCCGCTCAAGCGCTTCGCCCAGCGCTACCGCGAGTGGCGCGACTCGGGCCAGCCGCTCCCCGGCGACGACTACCTGGATGCCCTGGCCGACGTGGTGGAGCTGCTGCGCAGCGACCAGCAGTACAGCTTCGAGAGCCTGCTGCGCCTGGAGCTGCACCTCAACGAGGGCGGCACCGACCTGGTGATCCGCAACGACCGCCAGTTGCTGGAGTCCTCCAGCCACGGCATGGCCTACCTGATCCTGTGCAAGTTCCTGCTCGCCTTCACACGGCTGCTGCGTGGCCCGGCCGAGATCGCCATCCACTGGCCCATCGACGAGATCGGCACCCTGGCCTACCACAACGTCGAGAAGCTGTTCGACGCCTGCGACAACAACCGCATCCATATCGTCGGCGCCTTCCCCAACCCGGAGTCGGACGTGCTGCTGCTGTTCCACAATCGCTACCTGATCGACCGCGATGAAGCTGAGCCCACCAAGCGCCGCCTCAAGCGCATCGAGCCGCGCCTGAGCCGCCTGGCCCAGCGCCTGCAGGCCCGCGCAGAGGAGGCGGCATCATGAGTGAACATACCCCGATGGAGCGCTCCATGGTGGAGTTCGGTCCCCTGCTGGAGCGCCTGCTGGCCGGCGAGTTCATCTGCGCGGTGAGCGACGAGGGCGCCTTTCGCCGCCTGCAGGACGATGAGATCCGCGAGCGGATCGACGCCTACCTGCGCCCGCTCAACCGCCGTCTGGCCAGCAACGACGAGGGCAGCGTCTATTTCCTGGCCTGGCGGGTGCTGGATGAGGCCGCCCGGGAGCAGCTGTCGCGGCAGCTGGGCGAGACCGTGGCGAGCCTGCTGCCGCTGCTGGAGTGGCTGCAGCTGGTCCAGGAGGCGCTGGGGCGCGACGGGCCGGCCGCGCCCGGTGAAGTGCTCAAGCCCGCCGACTTCAGCTCGCGCTGCGAGGACAACCAGGGGCTGCGCGAGCGTCTCGAGCGCCTGGCCAGCGACCCCTTCTTCGGTTCCCAGAGCGACCAGCTCGACGCCCAGCTCAAGCAGGTGTTCAAGCGGCTCAAGGAGCACGGCTACCTGCTCCAGCCCCATGCCGACCGCCAGTACTACCTGGTCACCGCCAAGATCGACTACCTCATCGACCTGGCGCGCTTTATCCGCGACGAGGAGAACCTGCCGGTGGATGACCAGGCGCCGAGCGGCCAGGAGAGCCTGCTGTGAGTGTCGACCACCCCCACGCCCTGGAGAGCCGCCTGGTCAGCACCGGCGTTGAGCGCCTGGCGCTGCTGGGCAAGCACGCCGAGGTGCTGATGGCCGGCTACGCCCGGGACGAGGTGCCGCTGGAGGGGCTGAGCACCACCGCCCTCAACCGGCTGCTGGCGGCGCGCATCCTGTGGCGTCCGGACGAGCAGGGCGGGGTGAAGCTCACACCCAAGGTGCGCGAGTTGATCGCCGAGATGCTCGCCGATGAGAGCCGCCGCCACGTCAACGCCGATGTGGCCGAGACCCTGGAGCTGTTGCGCGGCCTGGTGCAGAGCTACCGCGAAGCGCGTGACGCCGGCGAGTACTGGCGCCAGGAGCAGCAGCTGCTGCGCCTGCGCCAGGAGGTGGATGACCTCAATGGCCGCTTCGCCGACGCCATCGACAGCCTGTGGCGACGCCTCAACGGCGATTTCGGCTTTGTCAGCCGCCTGGGCGACAAGATCCGCGAGAACCAGCGCGCCCAGAAGCAGATCGTGCGCCTGCTCGACGGCCTGGCGCTGATCGACTTCGACGAGCTGATCGAACTGGTGGGCAGCGACGGCGCGCTGCGCAAGCTGCTGGTCAGCGGCCTGCAGCAGCAGCTGACCCAGCACTACACCAGCCTGCGCGAGGTACAGCGGCGCCTGGTCGAGCTGATGGCGCGCTTCCGCCAGCAGCAGTCTCGCAGCCGCCTGGTGGCCGGCATGGCCGGCTTCCTGCGTGAGCACCCAGGCTTCGTCCCCGGCAACTACGCCCGGCGCGGCGAGGTGCCGGCACTGGTCAACCGCGCCGCCCCGCTGGTCGCCGCCGGTGCCGCCGCCCTGGACCACCACCCCGATAGCCGTGTGCTCGGCGAACTGCTGCACCGCCTGCCGCGGCCCGCTCCGCGCCCGCAACCGGTGACCGCCGCGGGGGCCGCCGCGCCTCAGGAGGACACCCTCGTGGCCGCTCGCCAGCAGGCCCTCAAGGAGGACGTGGAGCGCTTCTATCTGGCGGTGGTGGACGGCGGCGAAGGGCTCAGCGCCCTGGAGTTCCTGCAGCAGGGGGAGTACGAGTGGAGCGAGGAGATCTGGCTGTTCCAGGTGATCGCCGAATTCCAGGGGCTGCCCAGAAGCGAGCAGCGCGCCTTCCGCCTCAGCCAGCAGGAGAGCCAGGCGAGCCGCTACAATCATGTCCGGCTGATCCACGACGTCACCCTGCAGCTTGCCTGACGGACGGACTTGATCGCCGATAAATCGGGCTCCCACAGGCGGAAGGCCTGACTGTAGGAGCGCAGATCCTGCGCGATGGCGCCGCAGGCGCCCGATATAGGAGGAGACCCCCTTGCACCTGACCACAAGCGCCCGCAACCTGCTTCGCGATGCCGCCGAAAGGCTCCGCTGCGAGCCCGTGGTGGAGAAACGCCGGGGCAGGGCGGTCGACCAGATCGTGGCCTGGTGCCAGGCGCACGATATCGAACTCGGTGCGCGCCTGACCCATGCCCGCCTGGTGCTGGATCGCGACCTGCTGGCCCGCCTCGACGAGGCCCTGGCAGCCCTGGGCGAGCCCACCATTGCCGCCGAGCTCGGTGGCCTGACCAGCGTCGAGCAGGCTGCCCTCGGCAACCGCGAGGCGAAGGGTGTGCGTTCGGCGCCCCGCGAGCGGCGAGTGCTGGCCAGCCTGCCGGCGGTAAGCCGTCCCGGGGTCGCTTGCCGGGGGCGTGACCACCTCGACCTCGACTGGCATGAGCTCGACCTCGCCGCCTTCGACGTCCTGGTGCAGGTCGAGAACCTCGACAGCTTCTATGCGTTGCAGGACGAGCCGCCGGCGCTGTCCCCCTGGCCGCGTCCGCTGGTGCTCTACCGTGGCGATCGCCACTACGGCGGCGGCTTCGCCGGTCTCGCCAGGGCCTGGTCGGCAAGCGCAAGGCCCCATCTCTACCTGGGCGACTTCGATGCCAAGGGGGTGAGCATCGCGCTCGCCGGTGGTGCCAGCCACCTGCTGCTGCCGCCCCTGGCGGTGGTGGCGGCGCGTGCCAACCCGCAGCAGCTGGCCGCCGAGCAGCAGGGCTACCAGGCGGCGTTGCGCGACCATGCCGCCACGCTGCCCGCCGGGCACTCCCTGGCCGGCTATCTCGCGCTGCTGCTCGGCGAGCAGCGCGGCCTGCTGCAGCAGTGGTTCGGAAGTGGCGACGACTGGGTCATGGTGCCGTTGCACGCTCGCTCTATTTCCTGATGCCTCAACCGGACGATGCCACCGTGGAACTCCTGCAGACGCTCGATACGACCCACCTGCTCCTGGGCCTGGCCACCTTCGCCACAGGGCTCGCGATCGCCTTCGCCCTCCAGCAGCGGCGCATCAACGCCGCGCGCCGTGAGCGGGACGACCTGCGTGGCGAGCTGCATGCCCAGCAGCTTGAGGCGCGTGAGCAGGCGGTGGCCCTGCAGGTGGCCGAGGGCGAGGTGGAGACCCAGCGCGAGGCGAACCGCGAGCAGCAGCGCGAGGGGCAGCGCCTGCGCGAGGCCTACTATGCGCTGCGCCAGACCCACGGCGAGCTCACCACCCGCCTGGAGGAGAAGGAGGCGCACTTCGCCCGCCAGCTCGCCTGGATGGAGGAGAGCAAGGGCCAGCTCAAGGTGGAGTTCGAGAACCTCGCCAACGAACTGTTGGAGCAGAAGGGCAAGGCCTTCTCGTCGCTCTCCGAGCGCAACCTCGAGGGGCTGCTCAGGCCCTTCCAGGAGGAGATCAAGGGCTTCCGCGAGAAGGTCGAGACCCTGCACCACCAGGAGACCGCCCAGCGTGCCAGCCTGACCACCGAGCTCAGGCACCTGCAGCAGCTCAATCGCGACATCACCGACCAGGCCGCCCGGCTCACCGAGGCGCTCAAGGGGCAGAAGAAGGTGCAGGGCAACTGGGGCGAGCTGATGCTGGAGAACGTGCTGGACAGCGCCGGCCTGCGCCCCGGTGAGGACTACCAGCGCGAGAAGAGCTTCACCACCGAGGCCGGCAAGCGCCGTCCCGATGCGCTGGTCTACCTGCCCGAGGGGCGCCACCTGGTGATCGACGCCAAGACCTCGCTTGCCGCCTACCTGGAGTACGTTAACGCCGAGGACGAGGTGACCCGCCGGCGGGCCCTGGCCGACCACGCCCGGGCGGTGGGCGAGCGCATCGAGGAGCTGGCCGACAAGCACTACTACGACCTGCCGGGGCTCAACTCGCCGGAGGTGGTGATCATGTTCATCCCGGTGGAGTCCGCCTATATCGAGGCGCTGCGCCACGACGCCACCCTCTACCAGCGCGCCATCGAGCGCAACGTGCTGGTGGCCACGCCCACCACGCTGCTCACCAGCCTGAATATCGTCGGCCAGCTGTGGCGCTTCGAGAACCAGAGCCGTCACAGCGCCGAGCTGGCGCGCAAGGCGGAGCGCTTCCACAGCAAGCTCGCCACCTTCCTCGACAGCATGCAGGACGTGGGGCGCAAGCTCGACGGCGCCCGGGAGAGCTACGACCGCGCGCTGGGCCAGCTGGTCAACGGCCGCGGCAACCTGGTCAAGCAGGCCAGCGAGTTCCGCGAACTGGGCGTGGCGGTAAAGAAGGAGCTGCCTGCCGAGATCCTCGAGCGTGCCAGGCTCGAAGTGGGGCCCGCGACTACGCCAGCAGAGGACGAACCGCTGGACCCGCAGCGCGACTGAACGCGCTGGCGTTGGAAAGCGAGCGGTTTTCTGGTCAGCTGTCGGTAGCCGGTGGTTCCCCGGCGTCGCCGTGATCGCCGACATCACACAGGACAGGGAGTCAGGATGGCCTTTCGTTTCCAGCGCCGCATCCGTCTGGCACCCGGGGTGCGCCTCAACCTCAGCAAGCGCGGCCTGGGCCTCTCGGTGGGCCCGCGGGGTGCCAGCCTGAGTGTCGGGCCGAGCGGCGTGCATGGCCACGCCGGGATTCCCGGCACCGGCCTCGCCTATCGGCAGAAGCTTTCCGGCAACGATCGCCGGCGTGGCAGCCGGGCCGCCGCCGCCACCGGCCTGGCGGCATGCGCTGTGGCCGCCGGCGAAACGTGCCCGGGAGGCGCACAACCGCCGGCACCGCGCCGAGTTCGACGAGCGCTACCGCGCCTGGGAGTGGCGCAAGGCGGAGCACGATGCCGCCGAGTTCGCCCGCCATCGCCGCGAGAGCGAGGGCGTCTGGGACGATCCGGAGGCGATGGAGGCGACCCTGCGTGAGCGGCTGGAGGAGATCGACTGGCCGCGGGAGACGCTGATCGACTTCGACCTGGGCAGCGATATCTCGACCATCGCCGTGGACATCGACCTGCCCGGCGAGGAGGAGATGCCCGATCGCTACTGGGGCATGCCCCCCAAGCAGCTCAAGCTCTCGCCGCGCCGGCTGAGCGATACCCGCCAGCGCAAGCTCTACCGCGACCATGTCCACGGCATCGCCTTCCGTGTATTGGGGGCGGTGTTCGCCCGCCTGCCGGGGGTACAGGAGGCGCGGGTCTCCGGCTACCGCCAGGTGGTCGACCCCGCCACCGGCGCCGAGCGCGACCAGTACCTCTACAGCGTCAAGGTCACTCGCACCCAGTGGGAGACGATCCGCTTCGACCGCCTCGACCAGGTCGACCCGGTGGCCGCCCTGGAGGCCTTCACCCTGCGCCGCGACATGACGAAGACGGGAATCTTCCGCGACATCGAGCCGCTGAAGCTGGTGTAGGGTGACGCCGGGCGTCAGGCGTAGCGTGGGGCGGTTCTTTGGTTGCTCTCGGCGGCGGGTTTCGTTCCAATATCGGCCTCGCCTTCAAGCCGTGAGGACTCTTCGTGCCGGATCCCCAACTCGCCGACCCTGCTCTGACGCTCTACCACACCCTGGAGGATATTCCCTGGCAGCGCAGCTTCGACGCCCGCTCGTTGACCCGTGGGCGTGGCTATGCGCGGCAGGGCAAGGTGCGTCACGGAATCCGACTCGAGCGAGAACGAGAGATGCTGGTGCTGCGGGCCCAGGTGGAGGGCAGCGGTCACCGGCGCTACCTCACCAGTCTCGCGGTGGATCCTGATGACCACAGCATGGGGGTGGTCAGCGACTGCAGCTGCCCGGTGGGACGCCAGTGCAAGCATGCGGTGGCGGTGATCCAGGCCTTCATCGATGACCTGGAGGCCGATGGCATTCCGCCACGTGACGACACGGCGCTGCTTGAGCAGCGCTGGGAGTCCTGGCTTGCCGAGCTCCAGACGCCACTTGGCGGCAGGCGTTACGTCGAGGAACTGGAGAGTGACTATCGCCTGGCGCTGTTCCTGGACGTTGACCCTGACCCGCGTGCCCCCACCCTGCAGGTGTCGCCGGTGTGGCTGCGCCCCGCCAAGCAGCGCAGCCGCGGCAACGGCTGGGTCAAGCCGCGACCCATCATGGTCCGCAGCGGTGGCGGGCTCACCCCCAGGCCGCCTCACGGACTGGCAGCGGATGAGGAAGAGGCGCTGGAGCTGCTCATGTTGGGCGAGCAGCGGCGGCAGTATGTGGGAGCCAATGAGCAGTGTTGGAGCCGTGTCACCCACGCCTTCCAGGCGCGCGCCCTGTGGTCGCTGCTTGAGAGCGATACTCCGCCGCTGCTGTTCCATCCCAAGCAGACCGGCACCATGCTCGACCCCGGCCCCAGTTGTCGGCTGGCCCTCGCCTGGGAGCCCGATGCCGATGGCAACCAGCACCTGCGTGCGGATACCCAACCCGCCGACGTCATCTCGGATCAGGCGGTGATCGTGCGGGCCGGCACCGAGCTGTGCTATCTCGATGAGCGGCGCGGTCGCATCGGGCGACTGGAAGGTGACCCCGACCTGCTGATGCGCCTGCGCCGCGCGCCGCCGCTGCCCCCCGAGATGAGCGGCTGGCTGACCGAGCGTCTGCATCGGGTCCCGGGTCTTTCCAGGCGGCTGCCGGCCCCCCAGGAAGTCGAGGAGCGCACCCTTGAGGGAGTGGCACCGCGCCTCAAGGTCACCATGAGAGTCGCCACCGGCCAACTGGGCTACCGCGACGGCGCCATGGTGCCGCAGCGGATCGAGGTGGGCGCCGCCGTGGTGGGCTTCGACTACGCCGGCATCGAGGTGCCACCGGAGGAGGGCGAGAGCCACCAGGCCTTCCGCGACGGCCAGCACCTTACCGTGAAGCGCGACCGCGAGGCGGAGCTGGCCCTGGTGCGTACACTGCCGCCCGGCATGGTGACCCTGGAGCGCCTGCAGCAGATCGATGCCGTGCCGGCGCACCTCGATCTGCCCGAATGGACGCTGCTGCTGCCGCGGGAAGGCACGCCGCCACGTCGTGCCAAAGAGTGGCCAACCCACCTGGCCGGGCCCGACGAGTGGTGGGAGATGATCGCCAGGCTGCGTGAGGTTGGTTGTCTGGTCGAGTTTGGTGACGATTTCCCGGAGGAGCCCACCTATGTTGAGCCGGACGACTGGGTCGGCGAGCTGGAGCCGGCCGGCAATGGCTGGTTCGACCTGGCACTGGATATCGAGGTGGAGGGCGAGCGCCTCAACCTGCTGCCCATCCTGCGCCGGCTGTTCCGGGATCCCGCCTTCCCGCTGGAGCCTGCCGAGGGCGAGGCCGACGACGCCAGCTGGACGCTGACCCTGCCGGAGAATCGCCGGCTGGTGATGCCGCTCTCGCGGCTGCGCTCGCTGATGGCGCCGATCCTCGACTGGCTGGGTGACGAGAAAGACGACGAGGCGGCCGTGCGCCTGCCGGTGACCGCCGCCGAGAAGCTGGCGCCGCTGGCCGAGCACGAGCGCTGGGCCGGGCGCGAGGACGTCACCGCCCTGGCCCGGCGCCTGCGCGAGCTGCCCGTCAGCCTGCCGGCGCCGGAGGGCTTCGCCGGCGAGCTGCGCGACTATCAGGCCCGCGGTATCGCCTGGATGCGCTTCCTTTCCGAGCTCGGTACCGGCGGCATCCTGGCCGACGACATGGGCCTGGGCAAGACGGTGCAGGTGCTGGCCCATGTGCTCGACGAGCGTGCCCGTGGCGCGTTGACCCGCCCGACCCTGGTGGTGGCGCCCACCAGCCTGGTGGGCAACTGGTGTGCTGAGGCCGAGCGCTTCGCCCCCGAGCTCAAGGTGGTCGCCCTGCAGGGCGGCCGTGCCCAGCGCGAGCGCCAGTTCGAGGAAGCGCTGCCCGGCGCCGACCTGGTGGTGACCACCTATGCGCTGCTGATCCGCGATCTCGAGCGCCTGCGCGCACATGATTTTGGCCTGCTGGTGCTCGACGAAGCCCAGGCGATCAAGAACGCCGCCAGCCAGACCGCCCGCGCGGTGCGCGAGCTTAACGCCCAGCGCGCCATCGCCATGACCGGCACGCCTCTGGAGAACCACCTGGGCGAGCTGTGGGCTCAGCTCGATGCCGTGGCCCCGGGCGCCCTGGGCAGCCAGCAATGGTTCGGCCAGCGCTTCCGCACCCCCATCGAGAAGGAGAGCGATGTCGAGCTACGTCAGCGTCTCTCGCGGCGCATCGCCCCGCTGATGCTGCGCCGCACCAAGCAGCAGGTGCTCACCGAGCTGCCGGCGATGACCGAGGCCCGCCGCGAGGTCACCCTGAGCGGCGCCCAGCGCGAGCTCTACGAGAGCCTGCGTCTGGCTCAGCACCAGCGGGTGCAGCAGGCGGTCGCCGAGCGCGGCCTGGCCGCCTCCGGCATCGTCATGCTCGATGCGCTGCTCAAGCTGCGCCAGGTGTGCTGCGACCCGCGGCTGGTCAAGCTGGAGAGCGCACGCAAGGCGAAGCGTTCCGCCAAGCTCGACCAGCTGCGCGAGCTGGTGCCGCCGCTGGTGGAGGAGGGCAGGCGCATCCTGATCTTCTCCCAGTTCACCGAGATGCTGGCGCTGATCGGTGACGCCCTCGAGAAGGACGGCATTCCGTTTACCACCCTGACCGGCGATACCCCGGGCAAGACCCGTACCCAACGGGTGGCGCTGTTCCAGCAGGGCGAGATCCCGGTGTTCCTGATCAGCCTCAAGGCCGGCGGCACCGGCCTCAACCTCACCGCCGCCGATACCGTGATCCACTACGACCCCTGGTGGAACCCCGCGGTGGAGGCCCAGGCCACCGGCCGCGCCCACCGCATGGGCCAGCAGAATCCGGTGTTCGTCTACAAGCTGGTCTGCGCCGGCACCGTGGAGGAGCGTATCCTCGACCTGCAGGCACGCAAGGCCGACCTCGCCGCCTCTATCCTCGAAGGTGGGGCCGAGCAAAGGAGCGACGGCCCACTGTTCGACGAGGAAGACCTGGCGCTGCTGTTTGCGCCGGTGGCGTAGGGGGATCCGTTAAGTAAAAATCACCTTTTGGTTGTGAGCTGAATAAATAAGGTAATCCC
>NZ_AXCA01000192.1:0-4373 GCF_000475415.1 Halomonas sp. PBN3
AAGCTGGAAGCTGGAAGCTGGGCTGTACCCTAGAACAGATCGCCCCCATGGCAACGCCATGGGGGCGATCTTTCTTCCAGCTTCCAGGCGCGAAGCGCCGCTCTTCAAGCTGACAGCTCCCGGCGAAGCCGGGTCAGAGATCCATCAGCTCATCGAGGCGATCGACCAGCTTGAAGATACCGGTGGCGGCCTCGCTGATGCGGGTGGCGAGCATATAGGCCGGCGTGGTCACCACGCGGTGCTCAAAGTCGACCACGATGTCCTCGACCCCGCAGCTGCGGTGCAGCCCGCCCATGGCGCTGATGGCGCCGGAGACGCCCGGGTCGTGGCCGATGGTCACGGCGATGCCGTTGCCCAGCAGCCGCGGCACCATCACTGGGCTGATGCACATCAGGCCGATCGGCTTGCGCGCCTCATGGAAGTCTTCGAGGACCTCCTTGAGCGCGTCGAGCACCTGCATCTCGGCCCCCGCCTCGGCGAAGGTGGAGAGGTTCTTGGCCGCCCCGAAGCCGCCGGGGAGCACCACCGCATCGAACTCGTCCGCGGCCAGCTCGTCGAGGGGCAGGATCTCGCCCCGCGCCAGACGCGCCGACTCGGTCAGCACGTTGCGCGTCTCGCCCTCGACCACCTCACCGCGGCGATGGTCGACCACGTGGTGCTGGGCGATGTCCGGCGCGAAGCAGCGGTAGCCGATGCCCAGCTGGTCGAGCCGCAGCAGGGTCAGGGTGGTCTCGTAGATCTCGGAGCCGTCCTGGACACCGCAGCCCGAGAGGATGACCGCCACCTGTTTGCTCATGCCTATCTCCTTGCAGGGTTCGCCTGCCCGCGGCAGGACCGAAAAGAAAGCCTCACTCTAGAGCGATCCCCCCGGTGCGACAAGGCGAGACTTTCGGCGACCCGGCGCGCTGATATACTCGAGGCCAGACGACACCCCCGCTGTCACACTTCTGTCACACCGCGCCGCCAGACTGATAACGGCGGCGCCAGAGCCGGAGAGACGACCTTGAGCTTCACCACCCCACGCCAGTTCCCCGCCACCCGCATGCGGCGCATGCGCCGCGATGCCTTCTCGCGCCGGCTGATGCAGGAAAACGTGCTGACCCCGGCCGACTTGATCTGGCCGGTCTTCGTCCAGGAGGGCGAAGGCCAGCGCGAGGCGGTGCCCTCCATGCCGGGGGTCGAGCGCCTGTCGCTTGACCTGCTGATCGAGGAGGCCCGCGAGGCGGTGGCGCTGGGTATCCCCGCCATCGCGCTGTTCCCGGTGGTCGACGCCTCGCTGAAGAGCGAGCTGGCCGAGGAGGCGTACAGCGCCGGCGGCCTGGTGCAGCGTAGCGTGCGTGCCCTCAAGGAGGCCCTCCCCGAGCTCGGCATCATCACCGATGTGGCGCTGGACCCCTACACCAGCCATGGCCAGGACGGGATCATCGACGACCAGGGCTACGTGCTCAACGACCGCACCGTGGAGACGCTGCTCAAGCAGGCCCTCTCACACGCCGAGGCCGGCGCCGACGTGGTCGCCCCCTCGGACATGATGGATGGCCGCATCGGCGAGATCCGCCGGGTGCTAGAGCAGGAGCAGCTGGTCAACACCCGCATCATGGCCTACAGCGCCAAGTACGCCTCGCGCTACTACGGCCCCTTCCGCGATGCGGTGGGCTCCGCCGCCAACCTGGGGAAGGCGGACAAGCGCACCTACCAGATGGATCCGGCCAACGGCGACGAGGCGCTGCACGAGGTGGCCCTGGACCTCGCCGAGGGCGCGGACATGGTGATGATCAAGCCCGGCATGCCCTACCTGGACGTGGTGCGCCGGGTGAAGGACGAGCTCAAGGCGCCCACCTACGCCTACCAGGTGAGCGGCGAGTACGCCATGCACATGGCCGCCTTCGAGGCCGGCTGGCTGGACGCCGACGAGGTGATCCTGGAGTCGCTACTGTGCTTCAAGCGTGCCGGTGCCGACGGCGTGCTGACCTATTTCGCCAAGCGAGCGGCCCGCCTGCTCGCCCAGTGATGGAAGGGACTGCGCGCCCTTCCCTGCCACGAGAGAGTTGCCCATGGAAGATCGCAGTCCCCCCTCATCGCCCGCCACTCCGTTAGCCCTGGCTGCCGCCGGCGACGACGCCGGCAGCGACGTGCCGAGCCCGCGCCTCAACCAGACCCGGGCCGGCATCAAGCCCAAGGCACCGGCGGCGAGCGACGCCGACCTGAGCGACCCCACGCTCTACTTCAACCGCGAGCTCTCCCACCTGCAGTTCAACATCCGGGTGCTGGAACAGGCGCTGGACGAGGCGCATCCCCTGCTCAACCGGCTGATGTTCCTGTTGATCTTCTCGTCGAACATGGACGAGTTCTTCGAGATCCGGGTCGCCGGCCTCAAGCACCAGCTGGCCCTGGGTGATATCAGCTCCGGGGCCGACGGGCGCACCCCGCGGGCGGTGCTCGCCGAGATCTCGCGCATCGCCCACGAGCAGATCGAGCGCCAGTACCGCATCCTCAACGCGTCGCTGCTGCCCGCGCTGGAGGAGATGGGGCTGCGCTTCCGTCGCCGCCGCGACTGGACCAAGGCCCAGCGCGAGTGGGTGCGCGACTACTTCGAGAACGAGATCATGCCGGTGATCAGCCCCATCGGCCTCGACCCCTCCCACCCCTTCCCGCGGCTGGTCAACAAGAGCCTCAACTTCATCGTCCAGCTCGAGGGCAAGGACGCCTTCGGCCGCGAGGGCGGGCTCGCCATCCTGCCGGCCCCGCGCTCGCTGCCCCGGGTGATCAGCCTCCCCGAGGCGCTGTGCGAGGAGGGCTTCAGGGAGGCGGTGTTCCTCTCCTCGATGATCCACGCCCACGCCGAGGAGCTGTTCCCGGGCATGACGGTGCGTGGCTGCTACCAGTTCCGGCTGACCCGCAACGCCGACATGACGGTGGACCCCGAGGAGGTCTCCGACCTCGCCTCGGCGCTGCGCGGCGAGCTGCTGGCACGCCGCTACGGCAGCGGCGTACGCCTGGAGGTGGTGGACACCTGCCCCGACGAGCTGGCCGGCTTCCTGCTTCGGCAGTTCGAGCTGGAGGAGGAGGACCTCTACCGGGTCAACGGGCCGGTCAACCTGACCCGCATGATGTCGATGATCGGCGAGGTGGAGCGACCGGAACTCTTCTACCGCCCCTTCACCCCGGGGCTGCCCAAGAACCTGCGCAAGGAGGGCAGCCTGTTCGACACCATCGCCGCCGGCGACGTGCTGCTGCACCATCCCTTCCACGCCTTCTCACCGGTCGAGGACCTGCTCTCCGAAGCCGCCCGCGACCCCGGGGTGCTGGCCATCAAGCAGACCCTCTACCGCACCGGTGCCGACTCGCCCATCGTCAACTCGCTGGTGGAGGCGGCGCGGGGCGGCAAGGAGGTGACGGTGGTGATCGAGCTGCGCGCGCGCTTCGACGAGGCCGACAACCTGGCGCTCGCCTCGCGGCTGCAGGAGGCCGGCGCCATCGTCATCTATGGGGTGATGGCCTACAAGACCCACGCCAAGATGATGCATATCGTGCGCCGCGAGAAGGAGGGGCTGCGCTACTACGTGCACCTGGGCACCGGCAACTACCACTCCAAGACCGCGCGGCTCTACACCGACTACAGCCTGCTGACCGCCAACCCGACCCTGTGCGAGGACGTGCACCAGGTGTTCCAGCAGCTCTCCGGCATGGGACGTGCACGCCGCATCGAGACGCTGCTCCACGCCCCCTTCACCCTGCACGAGCGGATGGTGGAGACGATCGAGCGCGAGGCCACCGAGGCTCGCAAGGGCAAGCGCGCCCACCTGATCGTCAAGTGCAACTCGCTGACCGAGCCCAGGCTGATCCAGGCGCTCTACCGCGCCTCCCAGGCCGGCGTGGAGTGCGACCTGATCATCCGCGGGCAGTGCTGCCTGCGCCCCGGCGTTCCCGGCGTCTCGGAGAACATCCGGGTGCGTTCCATCGTCGGGCGCTTCCTGGAGCACACCCGGGTGTTCTACTTCCATAACGGCGGCAAGCCGGAGGTGTGGGCCTCCAGCGCCGACTTCATGACCCGCAACATGTTCCATCGGGTGGAGACCTGCTTCCCGCTGCTGGACAAGAAGCTGGCCGCCCGGGTGCGCAAGGACCTGGAGACCTACCTGGTGGACAACTGCCAGAGCTGGCTGCTGCAGCCCGACGGCAGCTACGTCAAGCAGCACCCCGGCGAGGCCGCCCCGATCAGCGCCCAGGAGACCCTGCTCTACGCCTACGCCGCCAAGGCCTGACCGAGCGCCGGGCTTACGCCCGGCGCTGGAAGCTGGAAAGCAGCCTAAACTGAATCGCCCCCATGGCAAGACCATGGGGGCGATTCTTCTTCCAGCTTCAGGCTTACG
>NZ_AXCA01000193.1:0-9860 GCF_000475415.1 Halomonas sp. PBN3
ATCATTCAGATCTTCGTAGCCACCGGCCACACCGTAGACCCGTTGCCGGACCAGGGACTTGAGCTCATGACGAATCATCCGGGGATCCCGCTGGTCGGTCAGAGTCTCGGCCAGCCGTTGGGTTAACCGGTGTTGTTTGTCGACTTCGCGCAGTAACAGCAAGCCGGCATCGGAGGTGATATGGCCTCCGGAGAAGTCGGTTTCAATCTGGCGGCGGGAAAGTGGCGAGAAGGTCAGTTTTTGAGGTACCATTTTGGATAGCGGTTGTTGGTGTTGATTGATGGTGTAAGGTCCTGAAATTTTAACACTTTCAGCCGCTTTCTTTTATCCCCTCATGAGAAATTCGGGCGATGCGCCAGGTTAATCTGGCATGTTGGTGGCGCTGGAAATGCGCTACGAGGTAAGGCTGGCCAGCCGCCTTGGCCCCGAGTCATGGCCGCGACGGGTAACCGGAGTGGGCAAGCGTTGACAGGGGTTGTTGTGGGCCAGGTATTGAGCTCCGAAAATTCTCGCCCTTGGGGTGCCGACGGTATGCCCGTTCACGGAAGGCAACACTGGCCGAGGCGCAAATGGCAAGTCCCGGCCGGGCCCCACGGAGTCATAGACCCTGAGCACGCAGCTCTATACAGAGGGTCGGCAACGATTCTGACGAAATCCTCCAAAAAGCGCATTAACCATCTGTTTTACAAGCCTTAAATTAACTATTTCATCACGTGCAGACGATGCGTTACCTGCTGTATTCCCACACCCAGTAGCCAAAAGCCGTGGCACATAAAAGCCATGTGCCAATAACGACTGCGGCCGCAACGTGGCTGATCGGCTTGATTGCCACTTTAGCTGCTTTCGAGCGACTTGCTTCTATCACATTCGATGGCGTCAGCTTGATGACAAGGACGATGCCCAGCGGGACCAAGATAATGTCGTCAAGATAGCCCAGGATCGGCATGAAGTCCGGAATGAGATCAATTGGACTCATGGCGTACGCTGCGATTGCGAGCAGCCGAACGACTATGGGGGGTATTCGGGTCTCGCGCCACAAAATAACCGTCAGCGCATCATGCTGAATGCGTTTTGCCGCAGCTCGCAGCCTGCCAAAGATCACGGTAGACATCTAACTACTCCTTGCGCGATTGGCATCACTCGCAACTCTCAGGGATGATCAGGCCGAGACAATAGCGGGCTATTTAGCCAGGCTTGTTTGTAGTTGTTTCAACTGACCCTGGAGGACAGCTTTTTCCTGCAGTAATTCGCGATTCTGATCGTTGAGGAACTGGTTTCGGTCGTCAGCCGCTGCCACGCGCTCTCTGAGGTCGGAGATCCGCTGCTGGCAGGCCGCGAGATGTTTTTCAGAATCCGTTAGGGCCGCACCAAGCTTCTCCCTGTGTTCGGCGTCGCTATCTCGCTCCAGCTGGAGGCGGTCGACTGTCGCTTCCAGCGTTTCTGTTCGCGTTGCCCATTGTGTTATGACGGCCTGGCTCGCGTGCAATTTTTCTTTCAAGTTTTCAGCGTGATCCTGACTGGCCTCATAGCGCTGGTTTATTTGGTCGCGATGTTGTCTCAGCGTGTCGCGGTCCTGTTCGCTGGAACGGAGCTGCTGCGTCAGCTGATCCACCTGACCCTCCAGCCCTGACTGGGTCCTGTGGAACTGGTCCCGTTCATGACGGCGATCCTCGGCAATCTCCTGCTGGTAGTGCTCGAAATGGCTGCGGATATCGCGGTTTTCCTGCTTCATCTCTTGGACGGTTGCAGTGGTCTCACTGAGTTTCTCCTGACTTGCCTCCAGTTTGGACGTGAGTGAGGCCGCCCGGAGCTGTTCCTGTTGAAGAGCGTGGGCCTGGGCATCGCTTTCGTTGCGAAGCGCTTCATTGGCCTTCTCCAGCCCGCAGCGTTGCTCTTCCAGTGACTCGCACCGCTGCCGCACCTCTTCCAGCTCGGTGCGCCATTGCTGTTCCAGCGTCTGGTGCGCTTCGCGCTCCTGCGTAATACGTTCATCGGCCGCGTATTGAGCTCGCTCATGCAGGGCTTTCACGGCGGCCACCAAGTCAGCCGGGAGTCCGTTCAGATCCGCTGCGGCTTCGCTGCCTGATTTCCAACGTTTCAGCATTGGCCCGAGAGTGCTGCGACTGCCGGTACCGAGTTCCGATCGCACCCGGTCGACAGTGGGCTCGTCACCGCGTTGGCGGACGCGTTGCGCAGCGTTGGCGACATCCTGGTAAGTAATTCCGGCGCGGGCCATGACATGCCTCATTTTATCATATAACGTGATATGTAATATTACATTATTTATTCGATAATTAACAAAATTTATTTAAGATGCCTAACGCACGTTAAAGCGCGTTAACGTGCGTTAGTGTGTGGTCTGTTCTATCCTGCTCCTGTAACGCCGGTACATCAGCGGCTCTTGAAAGCACGCCTCGAATTGGAGCGGTCATGGATCCAAAACCCACCGTCAAGTCCACATTACGTAACGCGGAAAAGACCGTATTAGCCGATACGGCTAATCGGTACATCCACATGGCCACCACCGACAACACGCGGCGGACCTACCGTGCGGCCATTCGCAGCTTTGAGCGCTGGGGTGGACGTCTCCCGACACAGCCGGCGACCCTTGCGGCCTATCTGTCCGATCAGGCAGACGCGCTTAATCCTCGCACGCTGGATGTTTACCTGACGGCCCTGGGGCGCTGGCACCAGACTCAGGTGTGGGCTTGAAATAAAGTTGGTAACAAATCAGCGCCGAAGGCCGCATAAAATGGATTTGCGAACACGACCCTGGAAAATAGAATAGGTAACTTTTGGCAAAAATTCGCTGTTCAAACGCCGGAAAGCCTGCAACCCGTACTAATAAAGTTGGTAACTTTGTACCGGATTCCCATCACTTTACGTCCTTCTTGAGTCGCGATACCCGAGCTCACTAACCTGGAGTCGGGTGAAGTTGTCGCCGGGGAACTCCGCATAAGGGCGAGCCCTGTTGATGTACATCACCACCTGGCCGGTGACTGGATCTCCATTTCCGTCGAGGACATTCCATTCTCGCTCATCGCAACGAACAAGCCCGTTCTTCGCGACTCGGCGAAAGGTTCGCCTGATAACCTGGTGCGCCATGCTCATTTTGATCAAATGCTCCGCATTCCCATATCAGACTCTGACGCTCATGCAGCGCCACCGAGTTGCATCAACTGGCTGTTCTTGCCAGAGTCCACGAAGCCATTGGCCGCTTCGAAGCCACTCAACAAAACCGTTCTCATCAGCGTCATCGGCTGATGGTAGTTGTTCTGAGCAGGCAAGCCCCTTATCTTCAAGAGCATCCGCCAATTCGTTGAAGGCAGATGCCAGGCGCCGCATCTGACCAATTTCATCGGGTAGGTCGCCTTGACGATATTCCATTACCAGCTTATGGTCGGCTGGATCATGTACGATGCCGCCATAGTTCAGTTGGACTCTCAGCCTCTTTTCTGCCGCTTCAATTTCAGACATGCCCGACCTCCCTCATCCCGATTAATGTTTGGCCGCTTCAGGCACTGACGTGGGCTCAATCAAGACGCGGCCTACGTGATCCGTGAATTCAATTTCCTTCGCTTCCGCTGAGTGAGCAAGGCCGAGCAAAAACCGGCTGAGCAGCTTTCCTGCTTCCTCTACACCGTGACTCTCGACAAAGAAGCCAAGCTGTTCTGCCAGCGCGTGTTTGTCAGCTTTAATGTCCGCCATGTCGAATTCCAATCTATTCTTGACCCTTTTTAAGGCGGTGCTTTCGGTAAGCATTAACAAAATGGAACGAAACCACGGTGAGGACTAAAATGGGGCCTCCTATCAGACCAAACCCTATGTGGTTCATTGCTCGATCCCAGCGCTCTCCCGGCTCATAAAATTGGTACGAAAAACCGGCCGTGAACCCTCCGACAACAACCACTGCCAGAATCACAACGGCAATTGTTCTCCAGAGTACAACTGAATTTTCTTTGTCCATGTTTCCCCCATATTCTCAGTTTTAAGCCTGGTTTTAGGCTCTCAAGAAATACTTACCTGGAGACGTGCCCGACTTCCAATATTCAGGTTGTGGCTTGCGCCGATCATAGTCGGCTAGTTCGAGAGGGATCTGTTCCGGCTGTGCGTATCGCTAACCACACCTGCAACCGACCATCCGCCTCGCCTGAGCCAGCCAGGTCAACGCCGAAAGGCTTAATGATTGCGAAAATGCCCGGTGCCACACCTATACATTGATCGATCTTTGGCTGCGGGCCGATTTCTTCGCGTATGAGATTCAAAAGATGCTTACGATCCCAGCTCGCAGGTAGCGATCCTCGAAACGGCAAGGCCCGCAGATGCTCAAGAGCAGCCTCAATATCAGGCTCACTGATCACAATTTCTTGCTGGGTACGTCCGAACATCGGGCCCTCCTGTTTCTCTGGCCGGTTTCCAATCAGTTTTCTAAAATTGCTGCCAGTCGGGCCAGAACTTCATCGATAATTTCTTCTGGCACTTCCTCAACTTTCTTAGCGCCTCGCCCCTGAAGATCAAGAGATCTGACCGCGTTTACGAGTACGACGCCCTGGGTTTCAGTTCCGGCTCCAGTCAGGGGCACCGCGAAACCTTGGAATCGAGCAAAATTGCCGCCCTGTGTTATGGGGGCAACAAGAGCTGTTCCGAGTCTGTTGAACTCAACCGGTGAAATCACCAGACAGGGCCGAAAATCGCCTTGCTGTTCGCGTCCTACGGTTGGGTCAAGGCTGACGCGAACAATGTCTCCACGCTGGAATACAGGACGCTTCACAGAGCCTCCTGACCAACTGCCGGAGCTTCATCCCAGTCACGCAACTCATCAGGGTAGGGTGCGTTTTCGTCACACTGCGCTACCAGATCGCTGAGCTTGTACTTAGGTTTGACCTTGCAGGGCTTGATAACGATTTGCCCACCCTGAACGTCAATCTCTACACTATCACCTTCATTTAGATGCAATTTTTCGCGAATTGATGCTGGCAGTATTGCGCCTGCACTGTTGCCGATCTTGCGAATCGTGGTTCTCATTTTGACCTCGAATGTTATAACAACGTATGAACATGGTATCCCCGACAGGGCGGTGTTGCAACCCCGTTATAACGATCAGTTGGCAGGCTTAACGCCAGACCAAATAGACTGGAATGCTGCTTTGATTCTTGGTAGATCCGGGTCGATGTACTCCAGCGACATGTCAGGGTTTTTATGACCCAATATCAACTGGATGAGTTCAAGGTCATATCCTTTACGATCAAGCCAGGTGGCTAAAGTCCTGCGGCCTGAGTGGCTAGACCCGTAGTTCAGCCCCGCTCCTTTGAGCAGTTCGCGAACAAGGTTTTCCAGTGAACCACAAACCTTGGTGGTTACAACCTCTCCCGGACTTGTCTTGTACGCCTTGTTGTTGAAGGCTAACCGCTGCCATCGTTTCCCTCTACGGCCAAGGATCAGCTCGGAATTAGGGTCAAGGCCACCGTAGGAGCCGTCCTGGGAGATAAAAGCATTGTCAGCCACCCTTTGATCTCGCCACGCCAACAGTGCTTCTCTGTGCTGCCTAGCGAGGATAAACCCAGGGCGATAGGTATCAGTCTTGGTTGTGGCCCCACGAACACTGAAGACCTCTTTCAATTGCCCGTTGGCATAGAACACATCCGACACCCTTAGGTGGGCAACTTCATTAACGCGGAGCCCGCTTCCAAAGAGCATCCAAATGACCGCGACATTTCGGCGACCAAGATCGCCTCGTGAGGCCGCCCATAAGATATGCGCAAGCTGTCCAGGGCGATCAACAACTTGGGCCTTTCCCCGGCCATGCTCGGGCTCAGCAAGTAGCCTGCGTGTGGGTCTGAGCTTTGGCAATCTTTGCCCCCTATCGATTCAGTGGTGCCAAATTCCAATATAGCACGGCTGACCAACCCATAACCGGGCTAAACCCCATCAGACGGACTCTCATGGGAATCTTGGGGCTTGGTCATTATACGGATGTGCATCAGCCCGGCGGGGTGAGTTACCAACTCTATTAGTAAGTTACCAACTTTATTATGTTGTTACCGACTTTATTACGATCTCACACTCGGGCATTGCGCATCGCGCCCCGCCAAGGGTGTGGGCACGAATTCTGGGGGCCCTTGCACAATTTGGTGAATCGCCGCTCAAGGCGTGTCCGATCCGAATCCCATGTATCCCCGGTCAGAAGTCGCGCTATATTGCGGAACGCAACTATCTGGTGCTTGAGCGGCGTTCAGATATATGGCGCGCCCGTTGGGCTCTGGAAGAGAGCGGGATAACACCGCCCCTTATTCTGTGATAATAATCTTCACACATGTATGTAAGGCCGCTAGCGCGGTCGTCGGAGTTTGCGCAGCCGATGATCCAGCACCAATGACCTGTAAATTGTGTGTTATTACCTGCCTTTTTCAATCCGTCATTCACGTCAAGCAGAAGCTCGAACAAATGAACACGCCTTGTATCCCCATCCAGGAAGAGTGGTCCGAGAGTTTGTTCGATCCACTTCATTGGGAGCTTCCTGCAACGGCTTCCTGTTGTCTGGTTGATTACACCGACATTTCCGCATTGGATACCCTACCCACGGGTGTAACAGGTGGAGCAAAACGAAATGCGAGCAAGCGCAGTGCGTTGAACACGACGACAATAGTCGACCCTTCGTGAACCGCCACCGCAGGTCCAATCCCAAGACCGAGAATCGTCGCGGGAACCAGCAAGGCAACAACGCCCAGGCTGAACCACAGGTTCTGTCGAATGATTGAGCTCGTCGACCGGCTCAACGCCACGGCGAAGGGCAAATGGTTCAGGTTATCCGCCATCAGAGCCACATCGGCGGTTTCCAGCGCGACATCCGAGCCCGCCGCGCCCATGGCAATGCCGACTGTGGCGTTCGCCATCGCGGGAGCGTCGTTGACGCCGTCGCCAACCATCGCTACTTTAGCCTCTGCGCGCAGTTTTTTGATCGTCTCCACCTTATCATCGGGCATCAGATCACCGCGTGCCTCGTCAAGGCCGACAGCCCGCGCGACAGCGTCCGCGACCTGCTGATTGTCGCCAGAGATCATGATCATCCGGCGAATGCCGATCGTGCGCAGCGTCTCTATCACCGCCGGTGCCGCTTCGCGCGGCGTATCCATCAGCCCAATCACGCCAAGATATCGGTCGCCTTGGCGAACAACCATCGTGGTGCGGCCGTTCGCTTCCAATGCTTCTATTTGGATCTTCAGAGAAGGAGGAATGGCAGGGCCGCCAATCTCCGCGAACAGGTCATCCTTACCGATGTAGGTTGTCTCGCCCTCGACGTCTGCCACGACCCCGCGGCCCGTAATGCTGCGCAGGTTCAATGACTCGGCGGCAGGCGTATCGCCCAGGCGTTCGCGTCCACCCCTGACAACGGCAGCGGCGAGGGGATGGTCGCTCAACATCTCGACCCCAACCGCCACCCGCAGAAGCTCCTCTTCCGCTACGTCATCGGCCGTCACCACATCGACGAGCTTCGGCTTGCCTTCTGTCAGTGTGCCGGTCTTGTCGAAGGCGATGGCCGTCAGCCGCCCCAGATTTTCGAGCGGGGCACCGCCTTTGATCAGAACACCGCCACGGGCGGCGCGTGCGACCCCGCTGAGAACCGCGCTTGGCGTCGCGATCGCAAGCGCACAGGGGCTTGCCGCTACCAGTACAGCCATGGCGCGATAGAAGGTGTCGCTGAAAGGTTCGTCGACGACGAAGCCCGCAAACAAAAGCGCAACGGCAAGAACCAGAACCGCCGGTACAAAGATGCGTTCGAACCGGTCGGTCAGGCGCTGGGTGGGCGATTGGTTGGTTTCGGCCTCGTTCACCATCTTGACGACGCGGGCGAGGGTCGAATCCGCCGATGTGCGCGTGACTTGAATTTCCAACGCACTGCCGCCGTTGATCGTACCGGCAAAGACACGGTTTTCGGCATCCACGAGGTCGGGTTTTTCCGCGGCAACGGTCGCATCCCCGACGGGTGATTTGTCCACCGGCACGCTCTCGCCTGTGATCGGTGCTTGATTGACGCTGCTTTCACCCTTGATGACGAACCCGTCCGCGGCCAGACGCTCGTTCGGCTTCACCAGCACGATGTCACCGACCCGCAAAGCATCGACGGCGATCTCTTCGACCTTGGCATCCCGGCGCACGGTGGCGGTTTTGGGCGCCAGGGCGCCAAGCGCTTCGATGGCCCGCTTGGCGCGACCCATGGCATAGCCTTCCAGCGCATGGCCAAGACTGAAGAGGAGCAGCAACAATGCGCCCTCGGCCCATTCACCAAGCGCTGCCGCGCCCGCCGCCGCCACCAGCATCAGAAAATCAATCTCGAACCGGCCAGTGCGCACACTGTCAATAGCCTCGCGCAGGGCGTAGTAGCCGCCGAAGAAATAGGCGGGCACGAGGACGAACAGGGGTGCCCATGGCGGCGTCGCCACGAACTTCGGCAAAAGCCAGCCAATCAGCAACAGCGCACCGCACAAGGCCACAAAAATAAGTTCCGTTTGCGCACCAAATATGCCGCCATGCTCATGATCGTGTGCTTCTCCAGTCGGCTCATGCGGTCTGGATTCGTCTTGTACCAGCGACAGTCTCATGTTCTGAAGGGCATTGCGCAGAGTGTTTTCATCAGTTTGCCTTCGATCAAATTCAATCCGCAGCGGCCCCTTGGCATTGGCCTCGGCCTCTACAACCCCCGGGAGACTGCGCAGCTGTGCGCTGACCGCTCTTGCCCGACGTTGATCCGGAATACCTTCAACCTGCCACACGAGGTGCCCGAACTGAGAGGTAATCTCTGCCCCGAACGCCTTGGCGACTTCGCGGACTCGTTCAAGCGAAAGCAATGCGGGGTCGTAATGAATACATAGCTCCATGCCCCCACCGCTTTCTGTATTGCGAACGTGGGCGATAGAGACACCTTCACGAGTTTCCAGGCTCTCGGCTAGCCGCTGTGCACAAGCCCCATGCGCATCCGGCGTGTCGGGAAGGAGGAGCGGGAGGTCAAGGCGAAGTGTTTTTTCCATGGTTGCACATCCTATCTTTTGTTGAAACCAAAACGCGACTGGGATCGGTACCTGGAATATGCTGCGAGACAAACGCAAAGCCGCAGGCACACAACGCTGCTGCCGCGTAGGCTATCATGCTGGCTTCGCGGCGGTGCCATAACCGATCCATTCCGGTCAGCCCGCCCAACACCGTGCTGGCGATTGTTTTGCTCGCAAGCTGCAACTGAAATTTCCAAGCCAACTTCTTTCTCCAGTGTTTTTGTCTTTATCCGTTCAAGTAGGCGTAGATGATATATTCTGCACCGAATTCACTGCTTGTCGCTTCTGCCCGGTGTGTGCGTCAGGTTGACAATACGCGACACCAATCGACATGGAGTACATGGGGCTTATTGCAAGCGCAATGCGAGCTGACGCGTTATTGCCTCCTCTACTGATTTTCTACATGATATCCCTGTGTGATGTGTTCTTGGGCCTCACGGGCATCCAGTTCCCTAGCCCGGATTTCTCATGAAGAAGGTAGCATGAGGAAGGAAGAAGCGGCTTAAAGTGTTAGAATTCAAGTTCCTACACAAAAACCCACACTAAAAGCCGCTATCCAAAATGGTACCTCAAAAACTGACCTTCTCGCCACTCTCCCGCCGCCAGATTGAAGCCGATTTCTCCGGAGGCCATATCACCTCGGATGCCGGTGTGTTGTTACTGCGCGAAGTCGATAAACAACACCGGCTAACCCAGCGACTGGCCGAGACGCTGACCGACCAGCGGGATGCCCGCATGATTCGTCATGGGCTCAACACCATGATCCGGCAGCGCGTCTACGGCGTGGCCAGCGGCTACGAAGATCTGAATGAT
>NZ_AXCA01000194.1:0-1237 GCF_000475415.1 Halomonas sp. PBN3
CTAGCCCGGATTTCTCATAGTGCTCCAACAACCTTCGCAGACCAAGCCTGGTAGTGCCAGATCCGAGTGGTCATGGTCGAAGTTGGCGATTATTTAGCCAGTTTCCGGCATTCAGGCACAACTCCCCCTTTCCCCCATTGGTATCGGGCCGGGGGAGCCCGATTATCTACTGGGGCACCAAGCGCTGAACCAGTGCTGAGAGATCGTTCTTGTGTGGATAGCTATCACTCATCAACACCCGTATTCGGCGGGTGTTGCGGATGATGACTGCGCCAACCTTGATCAGCTTCAAGCGCAAGGTGCCGGCACTCATACGTTCGAAGGGCGTGTTTTTCAGATGCACCCGCAAACGCTCGAACAGGGTGTAGGCGAAGCCGGATAAGATCAGCCGCCACTGGTTGGTCCACCAGTGTGTGCTGGAGGTGCGACCGGCAAACAGATCCAGTTGTTGATCCTTGATCCGGTTCTCCATATCACCCCGTGCGCAATACTGTTCGTAGTAGAGCTTGAATCCGTCATCGTAGCGGGAGCTGATAACGAACCGGGGGTTCGGGCCTTGAGGGCCATATTCCAGGCGCGCAACCACCCAGCGTGGCTTATGCCAGCTTCGGGCTTTGTAGCGGAAGCGGAAGGTGCTGGCGAGCTTATGGCCATGAGCCTCGTAGTAGGTCCGGACTTTGTCCATGGCTGGGGCGGCAAGCGCCTCCAGCCGCTGGTTGCGGGCCATGCCTACGATGTAATCCACCTGGTTGCGATCGCACCAGGCCAGCAGTCGGGGCTTGCTGAAGTGGGAGTCGCCCCGGAACACGATCCGGGTCTGTGGCCAATACTCGCGAATAAATCGCACCAGCAGCGCCAGAATGGCCCAGCTGTGCCGGGCATCACCTCGATTGCTGGTGCGCAGATAGCTCACCAGCAAGTGCCTACCGCAGAAGACGTAAAGCGGGAAGTAGCAGTGATGGTCGTAATACCGGTTAAAGAACTTACCCGGCTGGTCGCCGTGCACCGGAATATCGGTGCCGTCAAAATCCAGCACGATTTCCTTGGGCGGCTTCTCATGCTGCTCGATAAAGTGGTGCCAGAGCAACTCATGCGCTTTGACAATGGTTTGCCGATCCATCGCCTGCTCCATTCGACAAAGCGTGGACTTGCCGGCCAGAGTCGAGGCATTCCCCGTGGCGGTTTGTAGTGCCTGATCAAAGCGAAGCGCTTCATGATCATTCAGATCTTCGTAGCC
>NZ_AXCA01000195.1:0-9472 GCF_000475415.1 Halomonas sp. PBN3
AGCGTGACCTGAATAGTTACATAGCTTTTAACTGTCATCATCAACTTGCCCGATGATTGTAGACGACCGGTCTAGTTTCAGGGTAAGATACAAACCATGACTAATGCCACGAACGACGTCCGCCAACATATCCTCGATACCGCCCGGATCATTATCGCGGGAAAGGGCTTCAGCGCCGTGGGCCTGAACGAGGTTCTCCAGGCTTCCGGCGTGCCGAAGGGTTCCTTCTACCATTACTTCGGCTCCAAGGAGGTCTTTGGCGAAGCGCTGCTGGAGGATTACTTCGCCGATTACCTGGCTTCGCTCGATAATCTGCTGAGTCGTCCTGATCTTTCCGCAGCACAGCGACTGATCGCCTATTTCGAGTACTGGCTGGAGACCCAGGCAGCCTGTGACCCGAAGGGCAAGTGTCTGGCGGTCAAGCTGGCTGCGGAGGTCAGCGACCTCTCCGAGGCGATGCGTTTAGTTCTTGAACAGGGCACCACGCGAGTGATCGCGCGTTTGGCCAGCGCCATCGAGGATGGCGCCAGCGACGGCTCGCTTCCGGTTGAGCTGGATGCCAGCACAACGGCGAACACGTTGTACCAGTTGTGGCTGGGCGCGAGCCTGCGCGCCAAGCTCACGCGCGACCGTGTACCCATGGAGGCCGCGCTGGCTGCTACGCAGGGCCTGCTAGGCCTGTCTTCTCATCTTCGACGCTGCGCCTGACAGACAGAAAAAAGTCCTCGTAGCTTTTTTTTTGCCCAAACTGTATACGACCGGTCTAATTCAATCAGATGACAAACTTTGCTTCCACGCACGCACATGAGTCCGTTTCGGCCGTCCTTTTCAGGAGTCAGCGATGACCACTGCGATCCTGCAAACCCGCATCGTACTTGCCTCACGCCCCTCGGGTGAGCCGACGCCAGACGACTTCCGGCTGGAACAGGAATCGCTGCCTGAGCCAGGCAAGGGCCAGCTCCTGCTGCGCACGCTGTACCTCTCGCTCGACCCGTATATGCGGGGGCGAATGAGCGATGCTCCGTCCTATGCTCCACCCGTAGCGCTAGGCGAGGTGATGACCGGCGGCGCGGTGAGCCGGGTGGAGGTTTCGCACGACCCGGCATTCAAGGTTGGCGACCTGGTCGTCGGCGACACGGGTTGGCAGAGCCATACGCTTTCCGACGGTCGTGGACTGGTCGTGCTCGATTCCCGGACCACGAATCCTTCGCTGGCGCTGAGCGTGCTCGGCATGCCCGGCTTCACCGCCTACCACGGCCTGCTGAACATCGGCCGGCCGCAGCCGGGCGAGACTGTGGTCGTCGCCTCCGCCATCGGCGCGGTCGGCTCGGTAGTTGGGCAGCTTGCCCGGCTAAAGGGCGCGCGCGCCATCGGCATCGCCGGCGGGCCGGAAAAATGCCGCTACGCGCGCGAAGCGTTCGGCTTCGATGTCTGCCTCGACCACCGCGCGCCCGACTTTGCCGAACAACTGGCTACCGCGACGCCGCAGGGTATCGACGTCTACTACGAGAACGTCGGCGGCACGGTGCTCGACACCGTGCTGCCGCGACTGAACGTCGGCGCCCGCGTGCCGGTGTGCGGGCTGATCGCCCACTACAACGACACCGACCTGCCACCTGGCCCGGACCGCATGCCGATGATGCTGGGGCTGGTTCTGCGCAAGCGCCTGCTGCTGCAGGGTTTCATCATCGGCGACCACTACGCCGACGGTTTCGCGGCGTTTCAGCGCGACATGGGCGCATGGGTCGCCGAGGGCAAGGTCTCGGTCCGCGAAGACTTCGTCGAGGGCCTGGAACATGCGCCCCAGGCGCTGATCGACCTGCTCGCCGGCAGGCACTTCGGCAAGGTCGTGGTACGAGTCGGCACCCCCTGAGTCTTTCACTTCGAACCTCCAAAGGAGAGCCGCTATGGCCAATATTCTCGTCATCCTCACTTCGCACGACCAACTCGGCAACACTGGCAGGAAAACCGGCTTCTGGCTGGAGGAACTGGCTGCCCCCTACTATGCCTTCCTCGATGCCGGCGCGAAGCTGACCCTGGCCTCGCCCAAGGGCGGCCAGCCGCCGCTCGACCCCAAGAGCGACGAACCCGACGCCCAGACCGAGGCGACCCGTCGCTTCCTGGCCGACGCTGACGCGGTCAAGGCCCTGGCCAACACCCGCAAGCTGGCCGAGGTCGCCATCGGCGACTTCGATGCAGTGTTCTATCCCGGCGGCCACGGCCCGCTATGGGACCTGGCTGAAGACCCGGTCTCGATCGGTCTGATCGAAGCGGCGGTCAAGGCGAACAAGCCGGTCGGAACGGTCTGCCACGCACCTGGCGTGCTGCGCCACGTCAAGGATGCCGACGGCAAGCCGCTGGTCGCCGGCAAGCAGGTGACCGGTTTCAGCAACAGCGAGGAGGCTGCGGTTGGCCTGACCGATGTGGTGCCGTTTCTGGTCGAGGACATGCTCAAGGCCAATGGCGGTCATTACAGCAAGGGCGGCGACTGGCAGTCCCACGTGCTGACCGACGGCCTTCTGGTCACCGGCCAGAACCCTGCCTCGTCCGCCGACGCCGCCAAGGCGCTGCTCGCCCTTCTGTGAGGAGATTGAACATGTCCGCTTACGTGGTTTTCCTGCGCGAACGCACCCTCGACGCCACCGAACTTGACATCTATGCGAGGCAGGCTCCAGCCGCGCGCGAAGGACACGATCTGACGCCGCTGGCGTTCTATGGCGATTTCGAGGTGCTGGAGGGACCGGCGATCGAGGGCGGCGTGATCCTGCGCTTTTCCGACATGCAGGCCGCACGCGCCTGGTATCACAGCCCCGCTTACCAGGCAGCACGGGTGCACCGGTTCAAGGGCGCGGACTACCGCGTGCTGTTGCTTGACGGCATCGGCGCGACACCTGCGGCCTGAGTCCCCTAACACGCACAGGATTCTGGAATGACTTCCCATCAGATCGACCCAGCCTCCGCATGGCAGGCCCGCTATGGCGAGGCCGCCGCCCTGCCGCTGCCCCCTGTTCCCGCCGCGCTGGCCGCGCTGCTGGAGCACCGATCAGTGCGCGCCTACACCGATCAACCGGTCGACGACGAGGCACTTCAACTCGCCATCGCTGCCGCGCAATCAGCCTCCAGTTCGTCCAACCTGCAGCCATGGAGCGTGATCGCCGTGCGCGACCCCGCGCGGCGCGCCCGCCTGGCCGCGTTGGCCGGCGGTCAGCGCCACGTGGCCGAGGCACCGCTGTTTCTGGCCTGGGTCGCCGACTGGTCGCGGCTGCGCCGACTCGGTGCCGCGCAGGGTGCCGCGACCGACGGTATCGATTACCTGGAGAGCTACACCGTCGGAGCGGTCGACACCGCGTTAGCCGCGCAGAACGCGGCGAACGCCTTCGAAGCCCTGGGGCTGGGTATCGTCTACATCGGCGGCATGCGCAACCATCCAGAGCAGGTCGCCGCTGAACTGGGGCTGCCGCAGGACAGTTTCGTGGTGTTCGGCATGTGCGTGGGCCATCCCGATCCGGCCCGCCCGGCCGAAGTCAAGCCGCGCCTGGCACAGCCGGCGGTGCTGCATCACGAACGCTACGACGCTGCCGGCGAGGCCGCCGCGGTGGCGCACTACGACTCGCTGATGCGCCGCTTCCAGCAGGAGCAGCAGCGTGACGACCGGCCCTGGTCGCAAGTGTCGGTGCAACGCATCGGCAGCCCCGGCGCGCTGATGGGCCGCCATCGCCTGCGCGAAGCCCTGAACGCGCTCGGCTTCACCCTGCGCTGAATTCCTCGTCCGCGCTCCGGCTCTGCAGGCCGTGACGCCTTCCTCCATCCACTGTCACAAGGAATCATCGAACATGGCATACGCCACCATCAACCCCTACACCGGCGAGACCCTGAAGACCTTCCCGGACGCCACCGACGCCGAGGTGGAACAGGCCATCGCCGCTGCGCACGAAGCCTTCCTGTCCTGGCGCGAGCGCTCGTTCACCGAGCGCGGTGCCATCCTGCAGCGTGCCGCAGACCTGCTGCGCGCCAAGGCTGGCGACTACGCGAAACTGCTGACCCTGGAGATGGGCAAGATCACCGCCGAGGCACTGGCCGAGGTCGAACTTTCCGCGCGCATCTTCGAGTATTACGTGAAGAACGCCGAGGCCCTGCTGGCACCGGAGAAACTGACCGTGGCCGATCCCGCCGAAGGCGACGCGCTGCTGGTGCACGAGCCGCTGGGCGTGATCCTGGCGATCGAGCCGTGGAATTTCCCCTACTACCAGGTCGCCCGCATCCTGGCCCCGCAACTGGCCGCGGGCAACACGCTGCTGCTCAAGCACGCCTCCAACGTGCCGCAGAGCGCGGATGCCTTCGAGAAACTGATGCTCGACGCGGGCTTGCCGCAAGGCGCCTTCAAGAACCTCTACGCCACGCGCCAGCAGATCGAGACCATCATCAACGATCCGCGCGTGCACGGCGTGGCCTTGACCGGCTCGGAAGGCGCAGGCGCGGTGGTCGCCGCCCAGGCTGGCAAGGCGCTGAAGAAGTCGACGCTGGAACTGGGGGGCGCCGACGCCTTCGTGGTACTGGCCGACGCCGAACTGGACAAGACCGTGAAGTGGGCGGTGTTCGGCCGCCACTGGAATGCCGGCCAGGTCTGCGTGTCCTCCAAGCGCATCATCCTGGTCGAGGCCATCTACGATGAGTTCCTGCGCCGCTACACCGAGGGCGTGGCCGGGCTCAAGGCGGGCGATCCGTTCGACCCCGCTACCACCCTGGCGCCGCTGTCCTCGCAGAAGGCCGCCGACGACGTCAAGGAACAGATCCGCCAGGCCGTCGCCCACGGCGCGACCGCGACCGAGGTGGGGCCCAAGGTGCCGGCGCAAGGTGCCTTCGTGCAGCCGACGATCCTCACCGGCCTGACTCCGGACAACCCGGCCTACTACTGGGAATTCTTCGGGCCGGTGTCGCTGATCTACCGCGCCGCCGATGAGGAAGAAGCGATCGCCATCGCCAACGACTCGCCGTTCGGCCTGGGTGGCTCGGTGTTCACCGCCGACGCCAAACATGGCGCGGAAGTCGCCAAGCGCATCTCCACCGGCATGGTGTTCGTCAACCACCCGACCATGGCCAAGGCCGACCTGCCGTTCGGCGGAGTGCGCCGCTCCGGCTACGGCCGCGAGCTGATAGGCCTGGGCCTGAAGGAGTTCGTCAACCACAAGCTGATCGACGTGGTCGATATCGACGCGCCGTTCTGATGCAAGCGGGCCGGCGGCACGGTACCGCCGGCCGCCGTTTCGCGTCCACGGCCGACGTTCAACGTTAACCGAACTCAGGAAACCCTCATGAGTACATCCGATCTGATCACGCGCCTGCCTGGCGTCGTCGCGGCGATGAAGCAGGCGCACCTGAGCGATGGCCCGGCGGACGCCGAACAGCGGCGGGATCGGCTCGCTCGCGCCGAACGCCTGTTGTCCGATAACCGCGCGCAGCTGGAATCGGCCATTCGCGCCGATTATGGCCACCGCAGCCCCTATCAGACACTGGCCACCGATGTGCTTGCGCCCATCAAGAGCATGCGCCACGCGCGCGAGCAACTCGAACATTGGATGCGACCCGAAGCGCAAGACGCCGGTATGCCGGGCGTGCAGGCACGCGTGGAATACCAGCCACTCGGTGTAGTAGGCATCATCAGCCCCTGGAACTTCCCGATCAACCTCTCGTTCGGGCCACTCGCAGGCGTGTTCGCCGCCGGCAACCGCGCGCTGCTCAAGCCGTCCGAACTGACGCCCCGCACCTCCGATCTGCTGGCCGAGCAGATTCCGCGCTATTTCGATGCGCTCGAATTCGGCGTCGTGCTCGGAGACGCCGAAGTCGGCGCCGCCTTCACCGCGCAACCGTTCGACCATCTCATTTACACGGGCAGCACGGCAGTGGGGCGTCTTGTGATGCGCGCCGCGTCCGAGAACCTTGTACCGGTAACGCTGGAACTTGGCGGCAAATCGCCCGTGCTCGTCGACGTGGACGCCGACATCAAGATAGTGGCCGAGCGGGTGCTCACATCCAAGACATTCAACGCCGGGCAGATCTGCATCGCCCCCGATTATGTGCTTCTGCCGCCGTCCGCACGCGAGGCGTTCATCGAGCACGCCCGCGCGTTCGTTGCGGCCACTTATCCAGATCTGGGAAGCAACACCGATTACACCGCCGTTGTCAACGATCGGCACTTCCAGCGCCTGCAGGTGTTGCTCGATGACGCCCAGGCCAAGGGAGCAACCGTCATCAGTCTTGCACCGGACGGCGAAGCAGATGCCGATCCTGCGACCCGCCTGCTGGCACCGACGCTTGTACTGGATCCCGACGATACGATGCGCGTGATGCAGGAAGAAATCTTCGGGCCGGTCCTGCCGCTGGTGAACTGCCCGGATCTTGACCATGCCATCGACTACGTCAATGCCCATCCGCGTCCGCTGGCCGCGTACTACTTCGGCAGCGACGCAACGCGTCAAAAGCGCTTCACCGAACGCACCACCTCGGGTGCAGCAGTGATCAACGACACGCTGATCCACGCTTTTATCGAGGATCTGCCGTTTGGCGGTATCGGCCCTTCCGGCATCGGCGCCTACCACGGCATCCATGGGTTCCGGCGTTTCAGCCACGCCAAGGCCGTGGTGATGCAGAGCCCGGACGGGACCTCCAGCCTGGCGCTGCGCGCGCCCTATGCCGACAAGCAGAAAGCGGTCGAGGCACAGCTGAGCGAATGATTTTTTCCTGGGCGGAGCACACCGCCCTTCGTAAACCTACGGAGCTGAATACCATGAAGATTTTCTACAAGACCCGCGCCACCGCCGTCGGCGGCCGTTCCGGCCGCACCACGCTGGACGATGGCAGCCTCGCGCTGGATATGGCCATGCCGGGGTCCGGCAAGGCTGGCGTCAACCCCGAGCAACTGTTTGCCATGGGTTACGCCGCCTGCTTCGACAACGCGCTGCCGGTGGCGGCCAAGCAACTGAAGCTGGCACCTACTGCCACCAAGACCTCGGTCGAGGTCGGCATCGGCCAGAACGCCGAGGGCGGCTACAGCCTGGACATCGACCTGTATGTGGAAGTCCAGGGCCTGAGCGAAGCCGACGCGCAGAAGCTGGTGGAAACCACCCACCAAGTCTGCCCGTACTCCAACGCCACCCGCGGCAACGTCGACGTGCGCCTGCACACCAGCGTCGCCTGAAACACATCAAACCCAAGGAGAAACACCATGACAGTAAAAGCCTATGGCACCCACGCCGCTGACACGCCGCTGGCGGCGCTCGACATTGTTCGCCGCGAGCCGGGGCCGCACGACGTCAAGATCGACATCGCCTACTGCGGCGTCTGCCATTCCGACCTGCACCAGGCCCGCAACGAGTGGGCCAACACGCTGTACCCCTGCGTGCCCGGGCACGAAATCGTCGGCCACGTTTCGGCCATCGGCAGTGCGGTGACCAAGTTCAAGATCGGCGACACGGTCGGCGTCGGCTGCCTGGTCGACAGTTGCCATCATTGCCCGGCCTGCGACGCGGGCCTGGAGCAGTATTGCGAGCACGGCCAGGTCTTCACCTACAATAGCCCGACGCATGATGCGCCCGGCCACACCCTGGGCGGCTATTCGCAGCAGATCGTAGTTAAGGACGACTTCGTCCTGAAGGTTTCGCACCCCGAGGCGCAACTGGCCGCCGTGGCGCCGCTGTTGTGCGCCGGCGTCACCACCTGGTCACCGTTGCGCCACTGGAAGGTCGGTCCTGGCCAGAAAGTGGGCATCGTGGGTATCGGCGGGCTTGGCCACATGGGCATCAAGCTGGCACATGCCCTGGGCGCACACACCGTGGCCTTCACCACCAGCGAGAGCAAGCGCGCCGCTGCGCTGGAACTGGGCGCCGACGAAGTCATTGTCTCGCGTAACGCTGAAGAGATGGCGGCGCACGCCAACAGTTTCGACTTCATCCTCAACACGGTCGCAGCCAGCCACGACCTCGACGCCTTCACTGGCCTGCTCAAACTCGACGGCACCATGACCCTGGTCGGCGTACCCGAGCACCCGCACCCGTCGCCGAGCATCGCCAATCTCATCTTCAAGCGCCGCAGCATCGCCGGCTCGCTGATCGGCGGCATCGCCGAGACCCAGGAGATGCTCGACTTCTGCGCCGAGAAAGGCATCGTCGCCGAGATCGAGATGATCGCCATCCAGCAGATCAACGACGCCTACGAGCGCATGCTCAAGAGCGACGTGAAGTACCGCTTCGTGATCGACAGCGCGAGCCTGGCCGCCGCCTGAGGCGAAACAGCCTAACCGTTGCGGGCCGCTTCCCGGCGAGGCGGCCCGCGCGAAGCAACAGGAGATTCCAGATGAAAGCCATCGTGACACGCAGCCCCGGCGGCCTGGACTGCCTCGAACTACGCGAACTCCCCGACCCCGGCCAGCCTGGTCCAGGTCAGGTCCGTGTGAAGCTGCACGCCAGCTCGCTCAACTTCCACGATCTGCTGGTCGCCAACGGCGGCATCCCCGCCGCCGACGGACGGGTACTACTATCCGACGCCGCCGGCGTCGTCGAAGAGGTGGGCGAAGGCGTGAATGAGTTCAAGCCCGGCGACCACGTCGTCTCCGGCTTCTTTCCGCAATGGACCGACGGCCTGCCGTTCGCCGCGGTCGGCAACTTTCAGGGCACGCCGGGCGACGGCATCGACGGCTACGCCACCGAAGTCGCGGTGCGCGCAGCCGCCGACTTCACCCTGGCGCCGCGCGGCTGGAGCCACGCCGAGGCGGCGACCATCACCACCGCCGGGCTGACCGCCTGGCGCGCCCTGGTGGCCGACGGCCCGCTCAAGGCCGGCGAGAGCGTGCTGGTTCTGGGTAGCGGCGGGGTTTCGGTGGCGGCGCTGCAAATCGCAAAAGCGATGGGCGCGAGCGTGATTGCCACCTCCTCGTCGGATGAAAAGCTCGAACGTCTGCGCTCGCTCGGCGCCGACCACCTCATCAATTACCGCCGCACGCCGCAATGGGGCAAGCGGGTGCTGGAGATCACCGGCGGGCGCGGCGTCGATCACGTCGTGGAAGTCGGCGGCCCGGGCACGCTGGCACAGTCCATTCATGCGGTGCGCGTGGGCGGTCATATCGCGCTGATCGGCGTATTGACCGGCCGAGGCGGCGAGGTGCCGACTGCCGTATTGATGGCCAGGCAGGCACGCCTGCAGGGCCTGATCGTCGGCAGCCGGCGCCTGCAGCAGGAGTACGTGGCGGCGCTGGAGCAGACCGGCATCCACCCGGTGATCGACCGCAGCTTCCCGTTGGAGCAGCTTGCTGAGGCTTTCCGCTACCAGGAGAGCGGCCGCCATTTCGGCAAGGTCGTGGTGGATATCTGATCACCCAAGCCCTGTCCGTCCAGCTGCGCTGGCGGACGCGGCGCCCGGGACGCGCCCGGCTGCATACCGGACCCGGGCGTGGATATTTGGTAACTATTCAGGTGGCTGC
>NZ_AXCA01000196.1:0-5061 GCF_000475415.1 Halomonas sp. PBN3
TCCACCGGCAGCCCCTTATCCTGATGCAGATCGATAGCTCCGGCCCAGTCTGCCTTCTCCAGCCACAGTGGCAGCTGCGAGCGGCGCCCCGCCCCATACAGGTGAGTGGTGTCATGCCCGATGGGCAGATAGTGGACGAATCCCTGCAGGGACAAGGCGGTCTGGCCGCCCGGCCAGAACGGCGGTGCAGCGGAGTCGCTGAGTGCCTGCAGCGCAAAGACCCCGCTCTCCCAGGTCAGCGGGTCACCTGCCCGGCAGTAGGCGCCTCGCCCCAGGCGCTTCAGCCAGCCGGCCTCCGTGAGCTTGGCGGCATGATTGGCGCTGATGCCGTGGGCCTCCAACCACGCTGTGGTCACCACGGCGCCATGGGGGATCTGCTGCCACAGCCGGTTTATTTTCGTTGCCATAGATTGCCTAATCAGCCAACTAGGATGCTCATTTTAAACCTATACGGTTTAACTTGGGCATCTGAAATGGAAGATTAGGTCAATTTCAGTGACATTTCTAAACTAATGCCTACGTCGCGGACCCGATACCCCGGGCCTCGTCCAGCCGCTGGGTGATATGCAGCACCGCCTCGAGCTCCGAGCAGCCCTGCTCGCGCATCACGCGCATGCGCTCGGCCTTCTCCTCGCCCTCGGTGCCGGCCAGGGCCAGGTAGAGGCTGGGGGGCACCACACGGAACAGCGCTTCCAGGCGCCCTGAGAGCACCACCCCCTCGGTGTATTTCTTGGAGACCTTGGTGGCGGAGGCCATCAGCTTGCGCTGGGTGGCGGTGAGCTCCTTGAAGCGGCTGACCTGCTCAATCTCGTCCGGGGGCATGTAGAGGCACAGCCAGAACTCGATCATGTTGAGCAGCTTGCGGGCGGCGTCCGGGAAGTCCTCAAGGTTCTGGGTGGCCATCCAGATCCAGTGGGAGAGCTTGCGGCCCATCTTGCCCACCTTGACCAGATAGGGGCTGAGCAGCGGGTTGACGGTGAGCAGGTGGCACTCGTCGATGACCTGGACGATGGGCCGCCCGCTGTACTGGTCGCGCTCGGCCAGGTTGGTGATCATGTTGGTCACACTGATCACCGCCAGGGCGAGCTGGGCCTCGTAGCCCTCTCGGGCGAAGTGGGCCAGGTCGATGATGGTCACGTCGCACTCGGGCCAGGCGGTGCCGGGGCGGTTGAAGACCTCGCCGTCGAAGCCGTCGCAGAACAGCCCCATGGCTTCGCCCATGTCATAGGCGCGGCGCTGCCGCTCCTCCGGGATCTCGGTATCGCGTGAGATCGCATAGAGCGCCTCGCGCACGTCCTGGGTCATGCAGTCGCGGCCCTCTGCCCGGCAGCGCTCCGCCGCCCGGTAGATGGCGTCGCGCACCATGCGCCGGTCGGCGCGGCGAAACTCCCGCTCCTCCTTGGGATCGCCGCCGGTGATCATCAGCCGGGCGGTGATCTCCATCTCCCCCAGCAGGTCGCGCTCCTCGTCGGGCTGCTCCTCTTCCTCCTCCAGGGGCGCCTCCTCGAAGGGGTTGGCGTCCTCGGCGTCTCGAGCCAGGCGCCGCTCCTCCACCTCGTTCTCCAGCAGCCGCGTGGCCGCCGCGAACGGCGGCAGCCGGGCCCCGTAGCCCGGCGACAGCTTGACCTGGTTGACGCTCATCCCCTTGCGCTCGAAATACTGGCCCAGCAGCCCGAAGCTGTTGCCCACCTCGATGATGAAGAGCCGCGGGCGGTGCATGGCCATGACCTGGCTCAGCACGCCGTTCAGGGTGGCCGACTTGCCGGCGCCGGTGGGGCCGAACACCAGCATGTGGGCGTTAGCCGAGCGATCCTCGAGGCTCAGCGGGTCGAAGCTGAAGGTCTCGCCACCGCGGTTGAAGAAGGTCATGCCGGGGTGGCCGGTCCCGCGGCCGCGCCCGAACACCGGTGCCAGGTTGGCCAGGTGGTGGACGTAGTTGAACTGGGTATACCAGCGGTTCTTGCGATCCTGCTCCGGGTCGAAGTTCATCGGCAGCCAGCGCAGGTAGGTGTTCAGGCCGGCGACTTCATCTTCAGGATCCACCGGCGAGAGGTTCACCTGCAGCAGCTGAGTGGCCAGCGCCATGCTGCGCTGCTGGAGGTCCTGCTCGTTCTCACCCATGAGGAAGAAAGCCAGGGTGCTCTGGTAGAGCTTGTGGTTTTGCCCCAGATAGAGGCGGGCAGTCTCGCAGTCCTCGCGTACCTGTCGGGCTAGCACGCTGTCGCCCACCGCCTTGCTGTGCAGGCGATTGATATGGTCTTCCAGGGGCTCCTGGGGCGTCGCCACGATGGTCAGCACCGCCTCGGTGCCCTCGGGCAGCTTGTCCATCAGGGCGTTGCTTGCCTGGCCATCGGAGCGGCGCACCTCGCCGGTGAGATGACCCACCACCGGCGCCCGGCGCATCTCCTCCACCACCACGCAGCACTGGGGCAGCCCATCGAACCACCAGAGCCCCGTCTCCACATCGCCCCGGGGCGAGTTGAAGAGCATTCCCTCGGCCAGATCGTAGTTCCAGGCCACGTCACCGGCGTCCTCGGGGTAGTCGCACAGGGCGTAGAAACGCGCCGGATCATCGGGAGCCAGCCGCGGTCGCGGGTTGAAGCGCGGCAGCAGCCAGCGGTGAAAGGCGCGCCCGTCGTAGCGCTCCAGGCGCAGGCCCGCGCCGTGCAGCGCGGCGACCAGCCGGTCGTAGACCTGGTTGGCGGCCTGCTCGGGGGAGAGCCCCCGCTGACGCTCTCCCGCCTGGCGCTTCTTGCCGAGCCAGCGGTAGAGCACCAGGCGCGTGCGACGGGTCTGGCCCCGCCAGCGGGTCTGGGTCACCCCGTCATCCTGGAACAGCCCGCCCGGCTTGGAGATCGCCTTGAGGTGGGCGCCCATGCTCGCCAGCCAGTCCTGGGTGAACTCGGTCTCACGCGCCCGGGGCCGCACATAGTCGCGCATGCGCTCCAGGTCGGGGCGGGCGTCGACTTCATCTTTGACGAAGAGCTGCACCACCCAGGGGTGCTGCTCATACTCCGGCAGGCTGTCCTGAAAGGCGGCCTCGATCTGGTCGCGAATTGCTTCCAGAGACTCAGGGGCGCGGCCCTCGGTGGCGATGGGGAAGACCTCGGCCACCACCCCCACCGAGACCCCATCTTCCAGCAGAAAGCAGCCCGACTCGGGCAGGTACTCCACCCAGGGCAGATAGTTGCTAAACGACGGCGCCCGGCGGAAATGTGAGCGCAGCTCGGCCACGGAGGGCGCCTTGCCCCGGGGCAGGGCCAGCGGCCGGCCGTGTACGTCGCTGTTAAACGCGGCCAGCGCCTGCGGCTCGGCCGCTGGCGTCTCGTCCTGCTCGGCCTCATCCCGGTCTGAGAACACGGCTTCCTGCGTCTGGCCCGGACCGCTGTCGCCGGACGGGGCGCTGCCAAACAGACGGTTCATCAGGTCGTCGAACTTGGACATCAGCGCGCCCTCCCCTCGTTACCCCGACCCTCCAGCGTTGCGGTCGGGCGAGCGCTCTCCCCGGGCATGGCGTACTGGGTGCGCTGGTAGAGGGGAAACACCGTGGAGTAGCCGGGGACCGGTACCTGCTCGGACCCGGCCAGATGAGGGAAGACGTACATCACCAGGTCCGGGTTGGGCAGGCGGCGAAACTGGCTGTAGATCTCGTTGCTGGCGTCGCGGCTGTAGCGCAGGTGCTCCGTTACCATGTCGTCAATCTTCAGCGGCCGGCGCAGCTCGCTGCGCACATCCAGCAGGCGGCGTTCGCCGGTGCTGTGGCCGGCCTGGTTCTGCCAGATCTCCATCATGGTGGTATCGCCCACCGGCATCAGCTCCTCCTGAGAGGTGGCGCAGCCCGCCACCAGCAGGGTGGCCATCAGCGCCGCCAACGGCCTGGCGGCGCATTTTACAGCACTTCTCACAGCGCTATTCCAGGTACTATTGGCTGCATTACGGCAGATCGAGGACATCCGAGCCCGTGCGGTCATATCGCACCCTCCTTCCTTGTGTCTCGTAGTCGATGGGCAGCTCCCGCTCGATATGGATGGCCACCGGCTGGCCGGGCGGCACGTACACGGCATCGAAGGTCTGGCCGAATCGCTCCTGCACCCACTGGCGCACGTCGGAGACGCCGCCGGCCAGGGCCTGGCTGGCCGCATAGCGGCCGGAGCTGCCGGTGAGGCCGCTGACCACGCCGCCGCTGTCCACGCTGGTGGTGACCTCGCCCATGGCGACGGCATTGGCGCTCTGCTCGGCGGCGCCGAGGATGAAGCTGGTCAGCAGGAACTGCTGGGCGTTGGTCTTGCGCTCCCCGGGGATGCAGGGCAGTCCCCTCGGGTCGGAGAGCCAGCCGATGGTGGTGCGGCCGGAGCCGTCGCCGGAATTGACGTCCTCCGGGGCTGGCAGGGTGCGCACGGTGCCGTCCTCGAAGACGAAGGTCATCGAGTTGACCTGGCCGCGCACGCAGGAGAGCGTCCAGTCGCCGGTGGCGGTGCCGCTGACAATGGCGCTCTCCACCTCGGGCAGGGTGATGCCGTTGGCGGTGAGGTTCTCGCGGCCGATCACCACCTTGAACGGGTAGGGGTCGTTGACGGTGCCATCGATGGGCACCCGGCCCAGCAGCGCCGTCATGGCCACCGAGCCCATCAGGGTGGAGTTCTCCGGCAGCGTATAGACGGGCTCTACGCTGGCTTCATCGTGGCGGCCGGTCACCCGGCTCTCCACCGCACTGGAAGCGCGCTGGGCCGCTTCGCCCAGCTCACCGGCAGCCTCACCAAAGCGGGTCGGGAAGGTGGTCTCGCCGCGCCCACGCTCGTCCTCCTGGGCGTCCAGGGGCTCGACCCAGGTCAGCGCCTGCGCCGAGCCGGGGCCCGAGTAGGCCGTCCCATTCGGGCCGCCGCCGCCCTCCAGGCCCAAACCGATGGGCAGATCGTCGTCGCGCTGCCCATCCACCTGGCGGCGCAGCTGGTCCAGCTGACGCTGCAGGGTGCCCAGCATGGAGCTGTCCGGCTGGGACTGGCCAATCTCCTGACGCAGCCGTTCGCGCTCACGGCGCAGCGCCTCGTCGATGGCGCCGTC
>NZ_AXCA01000197.1:0-53550 GCF_000475415.1 Halomonas sp. PBN3
CGCTGGCTTCACGGAATCAGGTGCTCCTTTTACGCTGGGAGCTGCACGCTTCCTTTTCGACGGGTTTCTTGACTATTCAACGGCAGAATCCGACCACAAGTCTGAGCTTAACTTCACCCCTCAGCTGAAACTGGATATTGGCCACTTCAGTGGCAACCCTGGCGTGCTGTATGCCGGCATCGAGTATGCCTATTGGCGTAACAAATTCGGTCTTTCCGATGAGGTCATGGATACTGAAAGCTCGGTAAGTGCGCTGGTCAAGTTCCACTTCTAGAGCCGAGGCCCATGACATGTCACATAGGAGGAGCGCACTGCGCTCCTCCTTTTTTCTCAGCCACTTCGGAGTCCCAGTCCTTTGAGTAGCACATGCGTCAGGAAGTCCCCGGCACGCCGAAAATCGTCCTCATCTAACTCACTCTTACCCATTGCCAGACAGACCTGCGTGGAAAAATCGGCATACGTCTGCGTGGAAGCCCAGATAGAGAAAAAGAGATGCTCAGGCTCTATGGGGTCCATCTCACCGCTAGCAATCCATCCACGCACTAGTTCAATATCGGTTTCGAGCTGCGGCAGAAGATTCTGTTCGATATAATCCTTCAGATGAGCGGCTCCGCTGATCACCTCATTGGCGAAGACCTTGGATCCATAAGGACGAATACGAGAGAGCTCCAGCTTGCCCCGAATATAGTTCTCCAGCATGCCAGCAGGCGTATCACCGGCCTGCTCCATCAGCGCCATCTTCTCGATCCACAGGTCGAGGATATATTTCAGCACGTTCTGGTAGAGACTCTCCTTGGAAGGAAAGTAGTACAACATGTTCTGCTTGGAGAGGCCGGCCCTCTCCGCGATGGCTTCCAGTGAAGCACCGTTGAGGCCCTGCTCGGCGAAGATGATCTCGGCGGCATCGAGGATCTTCTGTTCCAGGGCCTTACGATTCGCTGAACGGCGGGGTGAATTTTGCTCGGAGGCGGGTTGACTCATGGGGCTATCGACCGGTTTGTCGTGTGCCGTTCCGGCAAGCCGTCATCGCAAGCAGGGCAATAACTCACGACACGTCCAGAGTACCGGTGCAAGAGGCACACCAAGGGAGGTATGAAGTTCGTTCAGCATACCGTCGCCCTATTGCAGCGTCCAGCCACTCAGTAACGGCGAATCAACATCACGCCTACGAAAAGCAGCACCACTCCCACAAGCCGTGGCAAAGAGATGGAGTGCTGGGGAAACCCCAGCGCTCCGAAATGGTCCAGTAGCACGGAGGCCAGCATCTGGCCAGCCACCACCAGCGCCAGCAGCGTTGCGGCCCCCAGCTTGGGAGCAAAGGCTACCATCACGGTCACATAAAAGGCTCCCAGCACTCCGCCGGACCAGCTCCAGGCAGGAATGTCTGATAGCTGCTGCCAGCTGGGTACGATGAGCCGTGCGCCCAAGGCAGCCCCTAACAATACCAGGGTTCCCACACCGAAGGAGACGGCAGCCGCCCATAGAGGATGCCCCCATCCGCGAGCCAGGCCAGCATTGATCCCCGCCTGCATGGGCAGCATGGCACCGGCTGCCAACACAGTGATGAAGTGAAACCACATAGGGTACTCCCCCTATAACGCAGTCAACAGAACGACCAGCCGCAGGCTTAGCGTCCAGATACTATACGGGGCCCACAGCACTCGCTGTGGGCCCCTTCACCATTGACACCGGATTACCAGTTGTTCCGGAGTCATATTTTCTCAGCGCTTGACGGCCTGAGGTTCGTTCAGCTCGGTCTGGCGCGCCACGGCTTCCAGCACCGGGGCATAAGCAGGCCGTTTGACATAGCGCCCTGCTCCTCGCTCAGCATTAAGCTCGCCATCACGCCACACCACCTTGCCATGACTGAGAGTGTGGGAGGGAACGCCCGTAACAGTACGCCCCTCGAAGATATTGAAATCCACATTCATATGGTGAGTTTCCGCAGAAATGGTACGTTTACCCTGAGGATCCCATACCACGATATCCGCATCAGCCCCTACCGAAATACTTCCTTTGCGAGGATACATGTTGAAAAGCTTGGCCGTATTGGTGGAGGTCACCGCCACGAACTCGCTTAGCGTAAGGCGGCCTTTATTGACGCCTTCATCCCAGAGAATGGCAAGGCGATCCTCCACCCCAGCGGTACCGTTGGGGATCTTGGTAAAGTCATCACGGCCTGCAGCCTTCTGATCTTTGCAGAAACAGCAGTGATCTGTAGCGGTAGTGTGAAGATTACCGCCCTGCAGTCCGTTCCAGAGTGCATCTTGGTGCTCTTTCGGGCGGAAGGGGGGGCTCATCACGTGTCCCGCGGCAAAGTCGAAGTCCTCGCTGCGATAGACGCTATCGTCGATTGCCAGATGGCCTGCGAGGACCTCGCCGTATACACGCTGACCTGCAGAGCGGGCCCTGGTGATGGCATCCAGAGAATCCTTGCAGGAGACATGGACAATATAGATCGGCGTATGCATCGCCTGCGCGACCTGAATCGCCCGGTTGGCCGCTTCGCCTTCTACGAAGGGTGGCCGCGAGAGGGGGTGAGCCTCAGGGCCGGTAATCCCCTTTTCCAACATCTCTTGCTGAAGTTGATAGACCAGTTCGCCGTTTTCAGCATGCACCGTCGGCATGGCACCCAACTCTACACAGCGACGGAAGCTTTTCACCAGGGTCTCGTCATCGGCCATGATAGCATTCTTGTAGGCCATGAAGTGCTTGAAACTATTAACGCCATGCTCGCGCACAAGAGTTTCCATGTCTTCATATACCGAGTCATCCCACCAGGTGATAGCGACATGAAAGGTATAGTCAGCAGCAGATTTCTCTGCCCATTCTCGCCACTGGTTATAGGCGTCAAGCAAGCGCTGTCCAGGCTGAGGGATGACGAAGTCGATGATACTCGTGGTGCCACCGGCCAGCGCAGCGGCAGTCCCCGTGTAGAAATCATCGCTTGCTACGGTCCCCATAAAGGGAAACTGCATATGAGTGTGAGGATCGATGCCGCCAGGCATGACATATTGCCCTTTTGCATCAACAATTTCTGCGCCCGATGGGACATCCAGATTCTCACCGATGGCGTCAATTTTTCCATCTTTACAGTAGACATCGGCCTTGAAGGTGTAATCGGCGGTGACAACGGTTCCACCCTTGATCAACACAGACATGAGACTCTCCTTCTTGCTTTTGTAGATAATGCTTCATGGATGAAGCTAGGATGTTGCACTTGCAGCAACAGGCCGTGTCATTTTCATCAGCACCAAGTAGACCATGGCACCGACCACGACACCGACGAACCAGGCGTAGTTGTAGATTTGAGAGAAAATCTGGGGAACGCTGTCTATCAGCCCTGCCGCCGCCAAGAATCCAGGAAGGTTGGGAAGAACCGCAATGATAAATGCGATCCAGGCGATGGGGTTCCAGCCATTGGAATAGCTGTAACGGCCATGGTTCTTGAAGAGCTCATCATGCGCCAACTCGGTCTTCCTCAGGAGCACATAGTCAGCCAGCATAATCCCCGCCAACGGCCCGAGCAGCGCCGAGTAGCCAATCAACCAGGTAAAAATATATGCACCAGTCGTCTCAAGCAGCTTCCAGGGCATGATAGCAATACCCAGGCCTGCGGTGATGTACCCCCCCATCCGGAAAGAAATCTTGCCGGGCAAAAGGTTAGCAAAGCCATTGGCAGGTGCCACGACGTTGGCAGCCAGGTTAGTAGTAACGGTTGCAATAATAAGTGCCAACAAGGCGATGACTACAGCGGTACCGCCCATACGCTCAGTAATCGCGACTGGATCCCAAAGCGCTTCTCCATAGATCACGATGGTTGCCGACGCGACGGCTACAGCAATGAATGCCAGGATTGCCATGGGAATTGGCAGCCCCAACGCCTGACCAATGAGTTGGTGCCTCTGACTCTTGGCAAAGCGAGTAAAGTCAGGAATGTTCAATGCCAGGGTCGCCCAGAAGCCCACCATCGCCGTCAGGCCAGGCCAGAATACCAGCCAGAACTCACCTTCTCGAGAGCCACCCTCAACGAACTCTGACGGGGTCGAGAGCATGGGGCCGAAACCACCGGCCTTGGTCACCGCCCAGATAAGCAAACCAAAGCACATTGCGATCAAGAAGGGAGCAGCATAGGTCTCAAGGAAGCGGATCGACTCAGTACCGCGTGCGATGAAGTAGACATGCATACCCCAGCTGGCGAGGAAACATAGCAGCTGTGCCAGGTCGATACCCAACCCTGGGATAGGTTCTCCTACCAATGCTCGTTCTGTCAGAATATTAAGAATGGAATAGATGGCGGAACCGCCGATCCAGGTCTGGATGCCGAACCACCCACATCCGACTACGCCACGCATCATGGCTGCAAGCTTGGCGCCAGAGGTGCCGAAAGAGGCCCTCAACAATACCGGAAATGGGATACCGTGCTTGGCTCCGGCGTGCCCAAGAAGCAGCATGGGAACCAATATGATGGTATTGGCTATGAAGACAGTCAGTACCGCTTGCCACCAGGCCATTCCCTCTGGGATCAGACTTGCCGCCAGCATATAGGCCGGGACGCACACAACCATCGATACCCAAAGGCTGGCTATGTTCTGCCAGGACCAAGTCCTTTCCTCTTTATCAACAGGTGCCAGGTCGACATTCCATAGTTCAGAGCTGTAACCAGATTTCATCTGAGCTTTATTTGTTTTTTCACTCACGACTCATCTCACTATTTTGTTATCTTTACTTCAGGAGGGGTAATAACACCCCCTCCCAACTTTTCATTTTTCAGCTTGCTTAATACTCCACCAGGTCATCATAAGACTCCGGCCGCCGATCCCTGAAGAACTGCCAACCCTTGCGAACCTCACGTATCATGTCGAGATCTATTTCGTGAACAAGCAGTTCATCCTGGTCTTCGCTAGCTTGAGCCTCAATCTGGCCCATGGGGTTGGCAATATAGCTGGAACCGTAGAACTCCCCCATGCGGTCGTCCCATGGGGCCTCTCGCCCTACCCGGTTGATGGCTCCAATGAATACGGCATTGGCTGCGGCAGATGCCGGCTGCTCCAGCTCCCATAGGTACCGACTCTTGCCCTTGACGGTAGCGGAGGGGTTCACAATATACTCAGCTCCGTTAAGCGCAAGAGCCCGCCAGCCTTCCGGGAAATGCCGGTCATAGCAAATATAAACACCTAACTTACAGTAGGCCGTCTCAAATACCGGATATCCTGAGTTTCCAGGTTTGAAATACAGCTTCTCCCAGAAGCCGGGAGCCGTGTCGGGGATATGGTTTTTGCGATACTTACCTAGGTAGCTTCCGTCGGCGTCAATAACAGCCGCAGTGTTATAGAAAACACCAGGCATGGCTTCTTCATATATAGGCACGACGATAACCATGCGGTGCTTCTTGGCATATTCTTGCATCAAGCGAGTGGTAGGGCCGTCAGGTATATTTTCGGCTGCATCATACCACTTGCTATCCTGACTGGGACAGAAATAAGGCTGTGTAAACACCTCTTGAAAGCATAGCACCTGCACGCCTTTTTCTGCCGCTTCATCAATCATTGGCAGGTGTGCATCGATCATCTTTTTTCTAATCTCTTCAGGTGACATTGATGTATCACCTTTCAGAGACATTTGAATTAGCCCACACATTACCTTGCTTGGCATAAGACACCTCTCTTATATTGTTAGCTTACTATTAGCTTCCTGCCTAATAACAAGGGATCCTCATCTTTCCCTGGTTTATTCATGGCCTTCATCAGCATACCGGCCACACCATATGCAATACATTCAGCCCCGGCAGTCTCCCTACCCCCCCTTATTTACCTCAAGAAAAACTGTCTGCCACAGGGCAATGTCACTTCTACACCCGTGGCTTTGCGCGTCATGTCGTCTGGATATTTTGCGTGAGATACACAGGTCATTTAATACTCGCCATGGCTTTATATTTTGTTTTACCTACTGGTAAAGGTAAGAGCCATAGCCAGGATGGTCAAGGATTTTTTTGCCAAGTGGTAAAACCCTGTTTTCTCGCTCAAAATGAGTGCATCGCAGCCCTTGTCGCATCAATATCGTGCATGATTAATCCATAAGGCCCGCCTGGACCTCTGTCGATAAGAAGCCACAGGCTCGTCGAGAAAAAGGAGGGAGGAGGCAAATCATTCGCAATGCATGCGATGCCGTTAATGATCAAAGCGTTTTGCTGTTTGAACAAGCGGAGACCCCGGCTGACAGCGACGGCTGTCGCTACCAGCCGGGGTTAGGTTGCAGGGGGGTGAATTTGCCTAATCAAACTGAGAAAACGTCAGCATCATAATCAGGCAAATGGTGCGCCTATAATAAGCTTTAGGCCAATAACCCTGTGATAGGGGCATGGCTCAGCCCGAATGCTTCGGCCACCGCGGCATAGGTGACCCGGCCGGCATGGACGTTGAGCCCGGCGGCGAAGTGGGTGTCGTCGGCCAGCGCCTTGCGCCAGCCCTTGTCGGCCAGCGCGATCACGTACGGCAGGGTGGCATTGGTGAGCGCCTGGGTGGAGGTGCGCGCCACCCCGCCGGGCATGTTGGCCACGCAGTAGTGGACGACACCATCGACCATGTAGGTGGGCTCGGCGTGAGTGGTCGGCTTGCTGGTCTCGAAGCAGCCGCCCTGGTCGATGGCCACATCCACCAGCACGCTGCCGGGCTTCATCTCGGCAAGCATGGCACGGGTGATCAGCTTGGGGGCGGCGGCACCGGGGATCAGCACGGCGCCGACGATCAGGTCACTCTCACGCACCGCCTCATCGATGGCATCCGCGGTGGAGAAGACCGTCTTCATGCGCCCCTGGTAACGATCATCGAGAGTCTCAAGCCGCGGGATCGACTTGTCCAGCACCGTCACCTCGGCACCAAGGCCCAGCGCCATGCGCGCCGCGTTCTCACCAACCACGCCGCCACCGATCACCGCGACCCGGGCCGGCGCCACGCCGGGCACTCCGGGCAGCAGCACGCCGGACCCGCCCTGGGCCTTCTCCAGGCTGTGGGCACCGGCCTGGATCGCCATGCGCCCGGCCACGGTGCTCATCGGTGCCAGCAACGGCAGGCCGCCCTGGTTGTCGGTGATGGTCTCGTAGGCGATGCAAGTGGCGCCGCTCGCCATCAGGCCGCGGGTCAGCGACTCCTCGGCGGCGAGGTGTAGGTAGGTGAAGAGCGTCTGGCCCTCCTTCAGGCGGGCAACCTCCTCGGGTTGGGGTTCCTTGACCTTGAGAATCAGCTCGGCGCCGTCCCAGAGGCGCGCCACGTCCGCTTCGATGCGGGCGCCAGCAGCTTCATAGGCGGTGTCGGCGAAACCGGCGCCATCACCGGCACCGGCCTGCACGGTGACCGCATGACCACGCCCGACCAGTTCCCTGGCGCCGGTGGGAGTGAGCGCAACGCGATACTCATGATTCTTGATTTCCTTGGGAATAGCGATCTGCATGGTAGTTGTCTCTTGTTAATCTGCAGAGGCGCATGCAAGGAGATGCATGCGCCACGCCTTATGCTGACGTTACGAGGGGAAGGAGAACTGCGCCCCTTCGCGCACCCCGGCCGATGGCCAGCGCTGGGTGATAGTCTTGCGACGGGTGTAGAAGCGTACCGAATCGGGCCCATAGGCGGCGAGGTCACCGAACAGCGAGCGCTTCCAGCCGCCGAAGCTGTGGTAGGAAACAGGCACCGGGAGGGGCACGTTAACGCCTACCATGCCCACCTGGATATGGTCGCTGAAATAGCGCGCCGCTTCGCCGTCACGGGTGTAGATACAGGTTCCATTGCCATACTCATGGTCATCGATCAGCTGCATGGCTTCTTCCATGGTATCGACTCGCATGACCAGTAGCGCTGGACCGAAGATCTCCTCCTGGTAGCAGGTCATCTCCGGCGTCACCCGATCGATAAGGGTACCGCCTACATAGAAGCCTTCCTCATGGCCCGGCACCTGCACATCACGGCCATCGACCACGATGGTCGCGCCCTGCTGTTCGGCACTGTCGATGTACCCACACACCTTCTCCTGATGGGCCTTGGTGATCACCGGCCCGAAATCGTTCCCGGCATCATGGAAGGGGCCGACCTTCAGGGTGGTCATCTGCTCCTTCATCTTGCTGATCAAGGTGTCGGCGGCCTCGTCACCCACGGCCACGGCCACCGACAGTGCCATGCAGCGCTCACCGGAGGAACCGAATGCCGCCCCGGTCAGAGAGTTGACCACGTTCTCCATGTCGGCATCGGGCATCACGATGGCGTGGTTCTTGGCACCGCCCAGGGCCTGGCAGCGCTTGCCATTGGCGCTGGCCCGCGAGTAGATGTACTCCGCGATCGGCGTGGAGCCGACGAAGCTGACGGCCTGGACACGCGCGTCGTCGAGAAGGGTATCCACCGCTTCCTTGTCGCCGTTGACGACGTTGAGGACGCCCGCGGGCAACCCCGCCTCCAGCGCCAGCTCGGCAATGAAAAGCGCCGAGGTGGGGTCTCGCTCGGAAGGCTTGAGCACGAAGGTGTTGCCACAGGCGATGGCCATGGGGTACATCCAAAGCGGCACCATGGCGGGGAAGTTGAACGGCGTGATGCCGGCCACCACGCCCAGCGGCTGGAACTCGCTCCAGGAGTCGATGCCGGGCCCGGTGTTCTTGCTGTGCTCCCCCTTGAGCAGTTCCGGTGCACCGCAGGCGTACTCCACGTTCTCGATACCCCGGGCCAGCTCTCCCTGGGCGTCATGAACGATCTTGCCGTGCTCCTCACCGACCAGCCGGACGATTTCGTCGGCATGCTGCTCAAGCAGCTGCTTGAAACGGAACATCACCCTGGCCCGCTTGGCCGGAGGCGTATTCCGCCATGCCGGGAAGGCGGCCTGCGCTGCGCTAATGGCTTCCTCCACCGTGGCCTTGGAGGCCAGACTGACCTGTCCCTTGACGGCTCCGGTAGAAGGGTTGAAGAGCTCTTGGGTGCGTCCGTCGCGTTCGACGCGGGCACCATTGATCAGATGGCCAAGTGTTGTCATGGAAAACCTCTTGAAAATTGATTGTGGTTTTAAGAGTTATTAGCCAAGTTCAGCAATCGACTCTCCGATGGCACTCACCACCCGGTCGATTTCTTCGCGCTCGACGATAAAAGGGAGGCCGAGCTGGATGGTGTCGCCGCCATAGCGCACGTAGAAGCCCTTCTCCCAACACTTCATGGCTATCTCGTAGGGCCGGCGAGCCGGCTCGCCGGGATAGGGCTCGATCGTGAGCGCGCCGGCCAGGCCATAATTGCGGATGTCACTGATATAGCGCGTGCCCTTGAGCTCGTGCAGCGCCTCCTCGAAGTGCGGGCTCATCTGACGCACCCGTTCGATGAGGCCCTCCTGCTCCAGGATATCCAGGGAGGTCAGGGCGGCGGCACAGGCCACCGGATGGCCAGAGTAGGTGTACCCATGGGGCAGCTCGAGCATGTAGTCGGGCCCACCCTGCTCCATGAAGGCCTGGTAGATCTCGCCCGTGACCATGACCCCGCCCATGGGTACCGCACCGTTGGTCAGCTGCTTGGCGAAGTTCATCATGTCGGGTACCACGCCGAACGCCTCGGCGCCGGTCATGGCGCCCATGCGCCCGAAGGCGGTGATCACCTCGTCGAAGATGAGCAGGATATCGTGCTGATCGCAGATCTCGCGGAGGCGCTTGAGATAGCCGACCGGTGGCGGGATCACCCCTGCGGAGCCGGCCAGGGGCTCGACGATCACCGCGGCGATATTGGAGGCATCATGCAGGGCGATCAGCTCCAGTAACTCTTCGGCCTTCTCGGCCCCGCGCTCGGGCATGCCACGGGTGAAGGCGTTCTCAGGGATCAGGGTGTGGGGCAGATGATCCGCATCGACACCCTGGCCATAGAGGGTACGGTTGGCACCGATCCCCCCCACGCTGAAGCCGCCGAAGTTGACTCCGTGATAGCCCTTGGCACGGCCGATCAGCTTGGTCTTGGCCGGCTTGCCCTTCTTGCGCCAGTAGGCGCGGGCGATTTTCAGGGAGGTGTCGGCACTCTCGGAACCGGACCCCGTGAAGAAGGCGTGGTCCAGCCCCTCCGGCGTCAGCTCACGCAGGCGGTGCGCCAGCTCGAAGGCCTTGGGGTGACCAAACTGAAAGGCCGGCGCATAGTCGAGCTCGCGCAGCTGGCGACTGACGGCGTCGGCGATCTCGGGACGCGAATGCCCGGCACCACAGGTCCACAGGCCCGAGAGGCCATCGAAGACGCGACGTCCCTGAGCATCGACCAGATAACTGCCCTCGGCACCGACGATGATGCGCGGGTCGCGCTTGAACTGACGGTTGCCGGTGTAGGGCATCCAGAATGCATCCAGCTGCTCGGCACTCAAGCCGGCAGCATGGGGAAATTCCTGAGCGGTCATGGCGGTGGCCTCCCTTTATTGTTGGCATCGACAAGCGCTACATGACTCAACTTAGCCCCCCACCTTTATCAATTAAATTAAAATGTATTGAATCTCACGCAAGCATTTAGTTAACTTATTCGGCGATCAAGCCACCCTCAGCATCCACGCCAGCCAGGAGGCAGTCATCATGTCCCAACGTAGAGGCAGTCCCATGGGGCAGATGGGTGATGCCGACCTTCGGCTTCTGCGTATCTACCGTAAGGTGGTGGAGTGCGGCGGCTTTTCAGCCGCCGAGGTGGAGCTCGGCATCAGCCGGGCTGCCATCAGCATGGCCATGAACGACCTTGAGACACGTCTCGGTTTACGCCTCTGCCAGAGGGGGAGAAGCGGTTTCGCTGTGACCGATGAGGGCGCGGAGGTTTATGAGTCGGCGCTGCAACTGCTGGCTTCCGTGGAAGGCTTCCGCACGCGGGTGAATGGGTTGCATGCTCAACTCAAGGGCGAGCTCAACATCGGGATCACCGACAACCTGGTGACCATGCCGGAGATGCACATCACCAATGCGCTGAGGGCGCTGAAAGAGAGGGGACCCGATGTGCGAATCAATATCCGCATGATTCCCCCCAGCGACATCGAGCTGGCCGTCCTGGACGGAAGGCTACACACGGGCGTGATTCCCAACCTGAAGGTCCTCCCTGGCGTCCACTACATGCCCCTGTACGAGGAGGCCTCACAGCTTTACTGCTCGAATGAGCACCCACTCTTCACCATGGATAAGGCGACCGAGGTCGAACTGGGCCATCACGATGCGGTAGTGCCGGCCTATGCCCAGACCCCCGAGATCAAGGAGGTACATGAACCGCTCAAGCCTGCCGCCACCGCCAGCGACAGGGAGGGGGTCGCCTTCCTTATCCTCTCCGGCCGGTACATTGGCTACCTGCCGACCCATTACGCTGAACGCTGGGTTCGCGACGGAAGGATGCGCGCCTTGACCCCTGAGCGATGGCACTACTCGACACGCTACAGCGCCATCACTCGCAAGGGCGCCCCCCCCAACCTGGTGCTGGAAAGCTATCTGGAAGAACTGGCGAAAGACCTCAACAGTCGACCCCGCTGAGGGCCAAGCCAGACCCAGGGCCGTAGTTGCTCGTTCTGCGACAGCATAGGTGATCCATTACCTATTACATTCGCTGCACCATTACTGCCGCCGCGCCTCCCGCGGCGGGTGGCCGTAACGCTCGCGGAAGGCGCGGGAGAAGCTGGTGCCGGAGGCGAAGCCGCAGGCCAGGCCGATGGCGAGCACCTCCATGTCGGTCTCGGTGAGCAGGTGGTGGGCGCGTTCCAGGCGCAGGCCGAGGTACCAGCGGCGGGGCGTGGTGGCGAGGTGCCGCTCGAAGAGGCGCTGCAGCTGGCGGGAGGAGACCCCGCAGCGCGCGGCGATCTCGGCCAGCGGCAGCGGCGCCTCCAGGTGGCGCTCCATCAGCGCCACCGCCTGCACCAGGCGCCGGTTGTGGGTGCCCAGGCGGCGGGCCAGGGTCATGCGCTGCTGGTCGCTGCGGCTGCGCAGGCGCTCATGGATCAGCTGCTCGGAGACATCCACCGCCAGCCGGGTGCCATGGCGGCGGGCGATCACCTCCAGCGCCATGTCCATGGCGGCGGCGCCGCCGGCGCAGGAGAAGCGCCGCGGGCCGAGCTCGAACAGCTCGTCGCTGGTGGGGATGGCGGGGAAGCGCTCGCGGAAGGCGGGCAGGCTCTCCCAGTGCAGGGTGACCCGCTCCCCCTCCAGCAGGCCGGCGGCGGCGAGCAGGAAGCAGCCGGTATCGAGCCCACCCAGGGTGCAGCCGGCCTGGTCCAGGCGGTGCAGCCAGGCCATCAGCGGCCGGGTGAGCATGGCCTCGGGCGCGAAGCCGCTGCACACCGCCAGCGAGGGCAGCTGGTGCACCTCGTCGATGGCGGCGTCAGCGAGCAGGGTCATGCCGTTGCTGGCGGTGACGGGCTCGCCGTCGACGCTGATCAGGCGCCACTCGAAGAGCGGTCGACCGCTGATGCGGTTGGCGATGCGCAGCGGCTCCACCGCGGCGAAGAAGGCCATCATCGAGAACTGCGGCAGCAGCAGGAAGCCTACCGCCTCGGGCAGCGGGCCCTTGTAGTCCAGTCGCACGCCGTCCGTTCCCCTCGGTCAGTCGTCGGTCGGGTCGTCGCTGCTCCCTACGGCGCGACCTCAGTCATCGGCCATCATCAGGTCGCGCAGCTTCTGCTCGTCGAGCACGGTGAGCCGCTGGCGGTCGATGTTGATGGCGCCGTTGTCGCGCAGCTTGGCCAGCAGCCGAGAGAGGGTCTCCGGGGTCATCGCCAGCTGGGCGGCCAGCCAGCGCTTGGGGATGGTGAGGCGCACCACCCGGGGCTCCTTGCCGCGCCCGGCGGGCAGCTGGCGCAGGATGTAGCTGACCAGCCGCGACATGGCATCCCCCTGGGTGAGCAGGGCGAGATCCTCGAGGCGGTCAGTGAGCTCCAGGGCCAGGCGGCTCATGAACTCGGCGCGGCACTCGGGGTGGCGGTCCATGGCCTCGCGGCAGCGCTCGGCGGGGATCGACAGCACATGGGTGCGGCGCAGCGCCTCGGAGGAGTAGAGGTAGATGCCCTCCCGGGAGACCATGCTCAGCTCGCCCAGGGTGCCGCCGCGCTCCACGCAGCGGATGGTGGCCAGGCGGCCGTCGCCGGCGCTGCGCACCAGGCGCACCGCGCCGCTGATGACGATATGCAGCCAGCGCGCCGGGGTGTCCTGGCGGAACAGCCACTCGCGGCTGGCCAGGGTGCGCGGCTCGCAGTCCTCCAGCAGCGCCTCGACCTCGTCGTCGGAGAGCGCGCCCAGCCAAGGCACCCCGCGCACCAGCTCGCGCAGCTGGCGGGGCTTGAACAGCAGGTCAGCGGCCGAACTGGGCGGCTGGGCAGTATCCATAGACATGGCCTTCCTCCACATCGGTATCGGCATCCACCAGCAGGTAGCCATGGGCCTGGCTGGCGGCACTCAGCATGTGCGACCCCTGGCCGCCGGCCAGCCGCGCCACCGGCTCGCCCGTTTGCCAGTCGATCACCACCCGCAGCAGCTCGCGGCGCCCGCGCGGGCCGCGCCGGGAGAAGCCGGCGGTGACCGCAAAGCGCTCGAGTGCCGCGGGCACCATGCCCTGGCGACCCTGCAGCAGCGGCAGGGCCAGGAACTGCCAGCCCACCAGCGAGGCCACCGGGTTGCCGGGCAGGGCGATCAGCGGGATGCCGGTGGCAAGCGAGTCGCCCAGGTAGCCCAGCGCGAAGGGCTTGCCGGGCTTGATGCCCACGCCATGGAAGGCGATGCCGCCCAGCCGCTCGATGGCGGGGCGCACGTGATCCTCCTCGCCCACCGACACGCCGCCGCTACAGACTACCAGATCGGCCTCGTCGCGGGCCCGGCCAAGGGCCTGATGCAGATCAAGGGGATCGTCGAGAACCACTCCCAGGTCCAGCACCTCGACGCCCGGCTGGCCCATCAGCGCCTTGAGCATGGCGCGGTTGCTGTCGAAGACTTGGCCCGGCGCGCGGGTCGCGCCCGGCTCGATCAGCTCGTCGCCGGTGGAGAGCAGCGCCACCCGCACCCGGCGGTGCACCGTGACCTCGGCGATGCCGTGGCTCGCCAGCAGGGCGATGGCGGCGGCCTCCAGGCGCGTGCCGGCGCGGCTCTCCTCGCCCCGGCGACGGATGTTGGCGCCACGCGGCAGCTCGCCGTCGACATGCACGCGTCCCTCGGCGTCGAGGCGCACCTTCTCCTGGGGCACCACGGCGTCGGCGCCCAGCGGCACCGGGGCGCCGGTGAAGATGCGCGCGCAACCGCCCTCCGGCAGGTGCAGCACGCCGGCGCCGGCGGGGATGCGCTGCACCACCGGCAGCCCCTCGGGGCCGAGCTCGGCGACGCGCAGGGCGTAGCCGTCCATGGCGCTGTTGTCGACGCCGGGCAGGTCCAGGGCGGCCTCGACCGCCTCCGCCAGCACCCGCCCCTCGGCGTCGCCCAGCGTCACCCGCTCGCGCCCTTGCACCGGCCGGCCGGCGGCGATCATGCGCTCGCGCGCCTCGAAGAGGTCGAGCAGGCCGGAGGTGACAACCTCCGCACAGCCGCAGTTCATGCGTCGACCTCCGCGCCGCTTTCTGTCTCGATCGGAGCCTCGCGCGGCGCGGTGTCGGGCTGGCGGCTGGCGCAGCTCGCGCCCTGGGGCAGCACCATGGCCACGAAGTTGCAGGGACGGGTGCGGGCGTCGAGCTGCTCGGCCAGGATGCCGTCCCAGGCGGTGGCGCAGGCCTTGGGCGAGCCGGGCATGGCGAACACCAGGGTGCGGTCGATCACCCCGGCCACGGCGCGGGACTGCACCGTGGAGGTGCCGATGCTCTGGTAGGAGAGCTGGCGGAACAGCTCGCCGTAGCCGTCGATGGCCTTGTCGAACAGCGGGGTCAGCGCCTCGGGGGTGGTGTCGCGCAGGGTGAAGCCGGTGCCGCCGTTGACCAGCACCACCTGGATGTCGTCGCGGATCACCCACTTCGAGACCACCGCGCGGATGCGGTAGATGTCGTCGGGGACGATGCGCCGCTCCACCAGGGCATGGCCGGCATCGGTGAGCCGGGCGGAGAGCAGGTCGCCGCTGCCGTCCTCGTCGAAGCCGCGGGTGTCGGAGACGGTGAGCACGGCGATACCGAGGGGCGCGAAGGGGGTATGGGCGTGAACATGGGCCATGGGATCCTCCTCGTCGCCCACCAGGGGCAGGCGACGCATGAATGGCGAGAAAAGGAGAGGAACCGATGAGGGGGCCAGGCGGCCCCCTCCATCCGGCTACTGCATCAGGGCGCTGCTGCCCTCGTCGTCGAGCGATACCCCCTCGACGCCAATCTCGGCCTGCAGTGCCAGCAGGTAGTGGCGCAGGGAGCGGCGGGTCGACTGCTCGCGCAGGCTGTGGCGGACATGCTCGGCGACCTGCTCGTAGGGCAGCTCGCGCCCCTCCTGGCGGGCGTCGATGCTGACCACGTGCCAGCCGTAGCGGGAGGCGAGCGGGCGGTCGTGCAGCCCCTCGGGGAGGTGCTGCAGGGCGCCGTCGAGCTCGGCCACGGTCTGCCCCGGGGCCAGCCAGCCGAGCTCGCCGCCCTCGTCCTTGGAGGGGCAGGCGGAGTGGCGCTGGGCGAACTCGGTGAAGCGCTCGGGGTGTTCGCCGAGCTGCTTGATGAGCTTCTCGCCCAGGCGGTAGCCGGCGTCCCGGGCCTCGGCGTCGTCCGGCGCCGCAGGCAGCAGGATATGGCGCACCTTGAGGCGGGTCGGCTCGCTGAAGCGCTCGGCATGGGCGGCGTGGAAGCGCCGGCAGTCCTCCTCGGAGGGCTCGGGCACGTCCAGCTCCTGCTCCAGCAGGGTGGCGATGGCGGCGTCATCCTCGTCGAGGTCGGCGCCCGCCTCCGCCAGGCCCAGGGCGGCGGCGCGCTGGCGCAGCAGCTCGCGCACCACCAGGGCACGGGCGGCCTTGAGCTGGGCGCTGCCGGCGCTGTCCGCCGGGTGGTACTGCATCTCCTGGGCGATCTCGGCCTCGGGGATGGTGGCCTCGCCGACCCGGATGGGAGGGGGGCTCGCGCCCCCCGGGATCATCTCGATATCGATCTTCTGCATGACTCTGTCCTTGGATCTCTTCTCACTCGCCGGCGGAGAGGGGCTTCTCCGGCGGCAGGGCTGCGAGGAGGCGCTGTGAACCCTTCCCTGGGCGCTACCGATGCCATCCCTGGCGTAGGACCTCCTCTTCGCCCTGCCCCCGGCGCCCCTGTCGAGCGGATCAGGTGGCTGGGTTCAGCCCCGCTTGCGGACGACCTGGTAGCGCCGCGTGATGTAGCCGAAGGGCACGCTCCACACGTGGACCAGGCGCGAGAAGGGGAACAGCAGGATGATGGTCAGGCCGACGAAGATATGGATCTTGTAGATCCAGGAGACCTCCGCCATGTAGTCCGCCGCGCCGCCGCTGAAGAAGACGATGGACTGCGCCCAGCTGGAGAGCGTCAGCATCATCTCGCCGTCGAGGTGGCCCAGGGAGAAGATGACGGTGACCAGGCCCAGCGCCGCCTGGAAGACGATCAGGCCCAGGATCACGGTGTCCATCAGGCTGGAGGAGGCGCGCACCCGCGGGTTGGTGATGCGGCGATGCAGCAGCATGGCGCCGCCGATCACGCACAGGACACCGGCGATGCCGCCCACCACGATGGCCAGCAGCTGCTTGGTGCCGGCATGCAGGAAGGGCGCGTAGACCCAGTGCGGCGTGAGCATGCCGAACAGGTGGCCGAAGAAGATCACCAGGATGCCGATATGGAAGAGGTTGCTGGCCAGGCGCATGTTCTTCGAGGAGAGCATCTGGCTCGAGCCGGTCTTCCAGGTGTACTGGCCATGGTCGTAGCGCAGCAGGCTGCCGACCAGGAACACCGTGCCGGCAAGATACGGGTAGTAGCCGTAGATCAGGTGTTGCAGGTATTCGCTAAACATGACGGGTCTCCTTTAGCGATCGGTCACGGTGCGGTCGGTCGGGCCGCTGCCGGGCATGATCTTGACGGGGTCGCTGGGCACGGCCTGCTTGCGCTCGGCCAGCCGCCGCCCCTCGGCGGACTGCAGGGCGCAGTCCTGGTCGGACTCGGCGGTGAAGCGCACCGCCTCCTCCTCCCACACCTCGTCCAGGGCCTCGGCGGTGTAGTCGGGTGCCTCCTCCCTCGCCGTCTGGCGAAGGGGGGCGACGTCCTCCTCGGCGCCGATCAGCGCCAGCAACGCCAGCGGCACCAGGGCGTGGTCCGCCTCGCGCTCCTCGAGGCGTGCGGTGAGCAGCGCCAGGATGTGGCGGATCTCGCCCAGCCAGCGGCCGATGTCGGCCTCGTCGCGGGTGGAGAGGTACTCCAGGAACAGCGGCAGGTAGTCCGGCAGCTCGTGGGCATCCAGCTCGAAGCCCGCGGCGCGATACTCGGCCATCAGGTCGACCATCGCCTGGCCGCGGTCGCGGGACTCGCCGTGGACGTGCTCGAAGAGCAGCAGCGAGGTGTTGCGGCCGCGGTCGAAGAGCGCCACGTACTCCGCCTGCAGGTCCATGATGTCGGCCTCCAGGATCCGCTGGCACCACTCCATCAGGGCGCCGCGCACCGCCGCCGAGAGGCGGCGCTCCGCGTCGAGGATCTCGATCATCTCCGGGGCGGCGGCCTGGAGCGCCTCGCTGGGGTAGTCCAGCAGCCGGGCCAGCACGCGCAGGCTGCGCATGCCGACGTCCGGTTCCAACTGTTGTGCGGCATCAGCCATGACGGGCCTCCTCGCTCTGGGCCTGCGGGTCGAAGGTCTCCACCGGCTTGACCAGGGTGGTGGTGGTCTTGCGACCGCCGAACAGGCTCTGGCTGCTGTCACCGTGGCAGCCGTCACCGAAGGTGAAGCCGCAGCCGCCGCGCTCGGGGAAGGCCTCGGTGGCCATCTCGCGGTGGCTCGTCGGGATCACGAAGCGATCCTCGTAGTTGGCGATGGCCAGGTAGCGGTACATGTCCTCCACCTGCTGCTCGGTGAGCTCGACGCCCTCCAGCACCGAGGCGTCGGCCTGGCCTTCCACATGCTTGCCGCGCATGTAGAGGCGCATCGCCATCAGGCGCTTGAGCGCCAGCACCACGGGCGCCTCCTCGCCGGCGGTGAGCATGTTGGCCAGGTACTTCACCGGGATGCGCAGCGACTCGATCTTGGGCATCACGCCGTCGAACTCGACCTTGCCGGCCTCGGCGGCGGACTGGATCGGCGACAGCGGCGGCACGTACCAGACCATCGGCAGGGTGCGGTACTCGGGGTGCAGCGGCAGCGCCAGCCCCCAGTCCATGGCCAGCTTGTAGACCGGGCTCTCCTGGGCGGCCTTGAGCACGTTGTCGGTGATGCCGTCCTTCTTCGCCTGGGCGATCACCTCCGGGTCGTGCGGATCCAGGAAGATCTCGCGCTGACGATGGTAGAGGTCGCGCACATCCGGGGAGCTGGCCACCTCCTCGATGCGGTCGGCGTCATACAGCAACACGCCGAGGTAGCGGATGCGGCCCACGCAGGTCTCGGAGCAGACGGTGGGCTGGCCGGCCTCGATGCGCGGATAGCAGAAAATGCACTTCTCGGACTTCCCGGTCTTCCAGTTGTAGTAGATCTTCTTGTAGGGGCAGCCGGAGATGCACATCCGCCAGCCGCGGCACTTGTCCTGGTCGATCAGGACGATGCCGTCCTCCTCGCGCTTGTAGATGGCGCCGGAGGGGCAGCTCGCCACGCAGGTCGGGTTGAGGCAGTGCTCGCACAGCCGCGGCAGGTACATCATGAAGGTGTTCTCGAACTGGCCGTAGATATCGGCCTGCACCTTCTCGAAGTTCATGTCCTTGCGGCGCTTGGCGAACTCGGTGCCGAGGATCTCCTCCCAGTTCGGGCCCCACTCGATCTTGTTCATGCGCTCGCCGGAGATCAGCGAGCGCGGCCGCGCGGTGGGCTGGTGCTCGCCCTGCTTGGCGCTGTGCAGGTGCTCGTAGTCGAAGGTGAACGGCTCGTAGTAGTCGTCGATCTCCGGCAGGTCGGGGTTGGCAAAGATGTTCGCCAGCACCCGCCACTTGCCGCCGATGCGCGGCTCGATCTTGCCATCCTTGCGACGCATCCAGCCGCCCTTCCACTTGGACTGGTTCTCCCACTCCTTGGGATAGCCGATGCCGGGCTTGGTCTCGACGTTGTTGAACCAGGCGTACTCGACGCCCTCGCGGCTGGTCCAGACGTTCTTGCAGGTCACCGAGCAGGTGTGGCAGCCGATGCACTTGTCGAGGTTGAGGACCATGCCTACCTGGGAACGAATCTTCATTTCACGGCCTCCTGCTCGTAGTCGTTGCCTTCGCCATCCAGCCAGTCGATCTTCTTCATCTTGCGCACGATGACGAACTCATCGCGGTTGGAGCCGACGGTGCCGTAGTAGTTGAAGCTGTAGGAGAGCTGCGCATAGCCGCCGATCATGTGGGTCGGCTTGGGGCAGACGCGCGTCACCGAGTTGTGGATGCCGCCGCGGGTACCGGTCATCTCGGAGCCCGGCATGTTCAGGATGCGCTCCTGGGCGTGGTACATCATCGCCATGCCGTTCTTGACCCGCTGGCTGACCACCGCCCGCGCCGCGATGGCGCCGTTGGCGTTGTAGAGCTCGATCCAGTCGTTGTCCTCGACGCCGATGGACTTCGCATCGTCTTCGGACATCCACACGATCGGGCCGCCCCGCGACAGGGTCTGCATCAGCAGGTTGTCCGAGTAGGTGGAGTGGATGCCCCACTTCTGGTGCGGGGTGATCCAGTTCAGGGCGATCTCCGGGTTACCGTTACCCTTGGGCTCGGCCACGCTCACCGCCGCCTTGGTATCAATGGGCGGACGGTAGACAAGCAGGCTCTCGCCGAAGGCGCGCATCCAGGGGTGGTCCTGGTAGAACTGCTGGCGGCCGCTGACGGTGCGCCACGGGATCAGCTCATGCACGTTGGTGTAGCCGGCGTTGTAGGAGACATGCTCGTCCTCGAGGCCGGACCAGGTGGGGCTGGAGATGATCTTGCGCGGCTGGGCGACGATGTCGCGGAAGCGGATCTTCTCCTCCTCCTTGGGGTGCGCCAGGTGGGTATGGTCGCGCCCGGTGATCTTGGAGAGCGCGCCCCACGCCTTCACCGCCACCTGGCCGTTGGTCTCCGGCGCCAGGGTCAGGATCATCTCGGCGGCATCGATGGCGCTGTCGAGCTGCGGGCGGCCCTTGTGCGGCCCCTCGGTCTTGCGATGGTTCAGGTCGCCCAGCAGCTTGACCTCCTTCTCGGTCTTCCAGGCGATGCCCTTGCCGCCGTTGCCGATCTCCTCCAGCAGCGGGCCGATGGAGGTGAAGCGCTCATAGGTCTCGGGATAGTTGCGCTTGACCTCGATCAGCGCCGGCATGGTCTTGCCGGGGATCGGGTCGCACTCGCCCTTCTTCCAGTCCTTGACCTCGGGCTGGGCCAGCTCGGCCGGGGAGTCGTGCTGGTGCGGCAGGGTGACCAGGTCGGTCTCCTCGCCCAGGTGCCCCTCGGTAGCCTCGGAGAAGGCCTTGGCGATGCCCTTGAAGATCTCCCAGTCGCTGCGCGACTCCCACGCCGGGTCGGTGGCCGCGGTGAGCGGGTGGATGAAGGGGTGCATGTCGGAGGTGTTGAGGTCGTCCTTCTCGTACCAGGTCGCCGTGGGCAGCACGACGTCCGAGTAGAGGCAGGTGGTGGACATGCGGAAGTCCAGGGTCACCAGCAGGTCGAGCTTGCCCTCGGGCGCCTCGTCATGCCATTTCACCTCTTCCGGCTTCTGGCCACCGAACTCGCCCAGGTCCTTGCCCTGGATGCCGTGGCGGGTGCCCAGCAGGTACTTGAGCATGTACTCGTGGCCCTTGCCCGAGCTGCCCAGCAGGTTGGAGCGCCAGATGAAGAGGTTGCGCGGGAAGTTCTGGGGGTTGTCCGGATCCTCCGCGGCGAAGGCGAGCTTGCCCTCCTTGAGCTGCTGCACGGCGTAGTCCTTGGTGGACATGCCGGCGGCCTCGGCGGCGGCGGCCAGGCGCAGCGGGTTGGTGCCGAGCTGCGGCGCCGAGGGCAGCCAGCCCATGCGCTCGGAGCGCACGTTGAAGTCGATCAGGCTGCCGGAGTAATCCTCGGCCTTGGCCAGCGGCGACAGGATCTCCTTGACCTCGAGCTTCTCATAGCGCCACTGGGAGGAGTGGTTGTAGAAGAAGGAGGTGGAGTTCATGTGGCGCGGCGGACGGTGCCAGTCGAGGCCGAAGGCCAGCGGGGTCCAGCCGGTCTGCGGGCGCAGCTTCTCCTGGCCCACGTAGTGGGACCAGCCGCCGCCGCTCTGGCCGATGCAGCCGCACATGACCAGCATGTTGATCAGGCCGCGGTAGTTCATGTCCATGTGGTACCAGTGGTTCATCCCGGCACCGACGATGATCATGGAGCGCCCCTGGGTCTTGTCGGCGTTCTGGGCGAACTCACGGGCGATACGAGTGGCCTGCTCGGCGGGCACGCCGGTGATCTTCTCCTGCCAGGCCGGGGTGTAGGGCTTGACCTGGTCATAGGAGGTGGCGCCGTCGTCTTCTCCGAAGCCGCGGTCGATGCCGTAGTTGGCACACATCAGGTCGAACACGGTAACCGCCAGCACGTCACTGCCGTCGGCCTTCTTCATGCGCTTGGCGGGCAGGCTGTGGAACAGCAGCTCGTCGCTGGCGCCGCCGCTCTTGACGTGCTCGAAGTGCTCGTGGGCGATGCCGCCGAAGTAGGGGAAGGCGACCTTGGCCACCTCGTCATGCTTGTCGGCCAGGGTCAGCAGCGGCTTGATCTCGGCGCCGTCGGCGTCCAGCGGCTCGAGGTTCCACTTGCCCTCCTCGCCCCAGCGGAAGCCGATGGAGCCCCGCGGCACCACCGGCTGGTCGCGGGTCTCGTCCCACGCCACGGTCTTCCACTCGGGGTTGTTGTCCTGCCCCATGTTGCCGTCGAAGTCGCTGGCGCGCAGCTGGCGGCCGGGCGCGTAGCTGCCGTCCTCGCGGGCCTCCAGCTCGACCAGGAAGGGCATGTCGGAGTAGCGCCGCACGTAGTCGGTGAAGTAGGCGCTGGGGTTCTCGAGGTGGAACTCCTTGAGGATGACGTGGCCCATGGCCATGGCCAGGGCGGCGTCGGTGCCCTGCTTGGCGGAGAGCCACTCGTCGGTGAGCTTGGAGACCTCGGCGTAGTCCGGGGTGACCGAGACGGTCTTGGTGCCCTTGTAGCGCACCTCGGTGAAGAAGTGGGCGTCCGGGGTGCGGGTCTGGGGCACGTTGGAGCCCCAGGCGATGATGTAGCCGGAGTTGTACCAGTCGGCGGACTCGGGCACGTCGGTCTGCTCGCCCCAGGTCATCGGCGAGGCCGGCGGCAGGTCGCAGTACCAGTCGTAGAAGCTCATGCAGACGCCGCCGATCAGCGACATGTAGCGGCTGCCGGCGGCGTAGCTGACCATGGACATGGCGGGGATCGGCGAGAAGCCGATGATGCGGTCCGGGCCGTACTGCTTGGCGGTGTAGACGTTGGAGGCGCCGATCAGCTGGTTGACCTCGTTCCAGTCGGCACGCACGAAGCCGCCCATGCCACGGGCGCGCTTGTACTGCTTGGCCTTGGCCGGGTCCTCGACGATGGAGGCCCAGGCCTCCACCGGATCCTTCTTCGCCTGGAGGGCCTCGCGCCACAGCTTGAGCAGCGGCTTGCGGATCATCGGGTGCTTGAGGCGGTTGGCGCTGTAGAGGTACCAGGAGTAGCTGGCGCCGCGCGGGCAGCCACGCGGCTCGTGGTTGGGCAGGTCGGGCCGGGTGCGCGGGTAATCGGTCTGCTGGGTCTCCCAGGTGACTAGGCCGTTCTTGACGTAGATCTTCCAGCTGCACGACCCGGTGCAGTTCACCCCGTGGGTGGAACGCACGACCTTGTCATGCTGCCAGCGCTGCCGGTAGCCGTTCTCCCAGCCGCGGGACTCGTCGCGAAGCTCGCCGTGGTCGTTGGCGAAGGGCTCGCGGGCCTTGCGGAAGAAGTTCAGCCGATCGATGAAGTGACTCATGGTCGCTCTCCAGGCTCCTGAAAAGATGCGTGGCCTCGTCGGGCCACCCGGTCAGCCTTGGTCGAGAGCGCGCTCGGCGCGGGACCAGGGCCGGTTCCTTGCCAGCAATTCTGGGCGATGGCGGCGGCGAATACTGCCTGGTTACCTCCATATACCCCTCGTCTACCCCCAAGGGGATAGACGCCGCCATCGCCGGGGAGATAGCCCGCATGACGGGTCAGGCGCGCCGCCCTCGGCCGCTGGCGTGGTCCCACACCATCACCAGCATGCACACCACCAGGGAGGCGTAGAGGAACATGAACCCCGCGGTGCGGATGCCCACCCAGCTGTTGCCCAGCGCGAACACCGGCGGCAGCAGGGCACCGAACAGGCCGCCCAGGGCCAGCGACAGGCCACCCACCAGCGCCATCTGGTCGCCGTGGTCGCGATGGATCATGCGCATCAGGCTGCCCTGGCCGAGCCCCATGGCCAGCCCCATGGCCACCAGCAGCGCCAGGAAGCCCCATAGCGGGGCGGTGTAGCGCAGGGTGAGCATGCGCTCCACCCCCTCGATCCGCATCGTGAAGGGGGGGTAGGAGAGCAGGAAGAGGCACACCAGCACGAAGGCGCTGACCCACCAGCGCAGGGCACGGAAGTCGCGCACGTCGCCCCAGGCGCCGCCCGCCACCTGGCCCAGGCCCACCGCCAGCGGGAAGGGCAGCGCCAGCAGCGCCGCCTCGCGCAGCCCCAGCTGGTACTGGGCGCCGAGATAGCCCGGCAGCCACAGCGTCAGCGCCACGAAGGCGCCGTAGAAGAAGCTGTAGACCACCGCCAGGCGCCAGGGATGCCAGTGGCGCAGCAGCGATGGCCACTCCCGCAGCGCGCCGAGCGCCCGGGGCGGCGACGCCTCGTCACCGGCCGGGCCCGACGCCTCGGGATCGTCGGCGAACAGCCACAGCAGCGCGGCCACCGCCAGCACCGGCATCAGCAACAGCAGCGGGGCGCTGCGCCAGCCGTAGGCCTGGCTGACCAGCGGCAATAGCAGGTAGCAGAGCCCGGCGCCGATCATGCCGGCGCCGTAGAGGCCCAGCGCCAGGCCGACGTGGCGGCGCGGGCAGAGCTCGGCGACATAGACCAGCCCGGCCGAAAGCGACCCTGCCCCCAGCCCCAGGCCGGCACCGGCCAGCAGGAAGTGCGGGAAGAGCCGGGAGTGGGCCACCGCCAACAGGAAGGGACAGATCAGCAGCAGGCTGGCGACCATCACCCGACGCCCGCCGAAGCGCCGTGCCAGGGCCGCCATGGGCAGCGCCGCCAGGGCGCCGGCGGCCATGGGCGTGGCCAGCAGCAGGGCGAAGCCGAACTCGTCCAGCCCCAGCAGGGCGCGCAGCTCCAGCCCCAGCACGGCGAACAGGGTCCAGCTGGCGAACACCAGGGCGAAGGCCAGCGGCGACAGCAGCATCACCACGAGCGGTCGGTAGCCGACGGCGGCGGGTTCCGGGGGGGCGGTCATCGGGGGCCATGGAAACGATGGGAGTGGAGAGAAGTCTCAGTAGCCGCCCCCTGGGGGTCAAAGGGGCATCGGAGGTATCCTCCCTACCCCCTTGGGTGTAGTAGACTGCCTAGGTTGCCTGGTATGGGGGCCCCTTCGCCCCGAGCCACTCCCCCTGACGGCTGCGACTCGATGAAACTGCTGCAACACTCCCTGGTGGCGCGCATCGTCGCCTCGCTGCTCGCCATCAGCGCCATGGCGCTGGTCAGCATCGTGGTCACCATGACGGTGGCCAGCGACAGCCGTGGCGACGCCGCCGCCATCAACATGGCCGGCTCGCTGCGCATGAACACCTACCAGATCGTCGCCGCTCTGCAGCGCCACGAGCAGCGCCCGTCGGCGGAACAGCGGCAGCGGGTCGAGGCGCTGATGGCGCGCTTCGAGGCTCGCCTGGAAAGCCCCGAGCTGATCGATGCCCTGCCGGGGGCCGGCGACCATGCCCTGTGGGAACAGTACCGGCTGCTGCAGACCCGCTGGGAGGAGGCGCTGGCCCCCGAGGTCAACCGCACCCTGGACGACGGCGGGCTCGAGGTCGAGGCCCTGCGCCAGACGCTGGATGGCCTGGTGGATGACATCGACCGCCTGGTCACCCTGCTCGAGCAGAACAGCGAGTCGAAGATCCAGCTGCTCAGCGCCCTGCAGATCCTCTTCCTGGCCCTGACCGCCGTGGTGGTGGCCATCGCCCTCTACGACATCCGCCACAACCTGGTGGCGCCGCTGCGCCAGCTGGTGGTGCTGGCCCGAGAGGCCGCCCAACGCAACTTCGCCTATCGCACGCACCTCGAGGGCCGCGACGAGCTTGCCCTGCTGGGGCGCACCTTCGACGGCATGGCCGAGGAGCTGGCGGCGAGCTACGCAGAGCTGGAGGCGCGCGCCTCCAGCAAGAAGGTGGAGCTGGAGCGCAGCAATCGCGCCATGCAGGTGATGCACGAGGGCAGCCGCGCCCTCTACGGCGGCGGCAACGACCTCTGCGCCAGCGCTGCCCCCATGCTGCGCCACCTCGAGCAACTGCTCGAGGTGGGACCCATCCGGCTGTCGCTCAACGACCCCCACGACGACCGCCAAATCCCGATACTCGCCACCCACTCGGCGCGGCGACCGGAGTACTGCCGCGACCACGACTGCCACGCCTGCCTGATCGACCCCCAGCCGTTGCGCCTGGAGGCCACCCGGCAGGGCGAGTGCCTGCTGCTGCCGGTGAGCGTCGGCGAGCTGATGCTCGGCACCCTGGAGGTGTGGCACCCCCGTGAGCGGCCGCTCTCCGACAGCGTGCGCCGCCTGCTCAACGCCCTGGCGGACCAGCTGGCCACCGCGGTCTACCTGCAACGGCGCATCGAGGAACAGCAGCAGGTGACGCTGATGAACGAGCGCACCATCATCGCCCGGGAGCTACACGACTCCTTGGCCCAGTCGCTCTCCTACCTCAAGATGCAGGTGGCGCGCCTGGAGCGCATGCAGCAGAAGGAGACCCCGCGGGAGACCCAGGCGGCGGTCTTCGGCGAGCTGCGCACCGGGCTCGACAGCGCCTACCGCCAGCTGCGCGAGCTGCTCACCACCTTCCGCCTCAAGCTCGAGGGGCCGGGACTGGCCAGCGCCCTGCGCCAGACCGCCGGGGAGTTCGGCGAGCGCCTGGGCTTCCCGGTGTCGCTCTCCGTGGACGTGCCACCCCACCTGCTCAATCCCAACGAGGAGATCCACGTGCTGCAGGTGGTGCGCGAGGCGCTGGCCAACGTGCACAAGCACGCCAATGCCCACTGGGCCGCGGTGACCATCGGCTTCCAGGCGGCGCGGCTGCACGTCGCCATCGAGGATGACGGCGTGGGCCTCGAGGACGACACCTCGCCGCCGATGCACTACGGCCTGGTGATCATGCGCGACCGCGCCGACACCCTCGGCGGCCGCATGACGGTAAGCAACCGCCCCCAAGGCGGCACCCGGGTCGAGCTGATCTTCACGCCCCAGACCGCGCGCCTGATCCACCAGCAGGCCAGCGCCGAGGCGAGCCACGTGGACCCGCGCAGCGCCCTTACCACCGATTCACACGACGACAGGACCCCAGGATGACCGATACCGCCGCCGACAGCCCTGCCACCATCCTGATCATCGATGACCACCCGCTGCTGCGCCGCGGGGTCTCCCAGCTGCTGGAGCTGGAGGATGACCTGGTGCTTGCCGGCGAGGCGGGCGAACCCGAGGTAGGCATCCGCCTGGCTTCCGAGCTGGATCCCGACATGGTGCTGCTCGACCTCAACATGCCGGGGCTCGACGGCATCGAGACGCTGCGCCGCCTGCGCGACGCGGGCTACGCCGGGCGCATCGTGATGTTCACCGTCTCCGACCACGAGGAGGACGTGGTCAATGCCCTGCGCAGCGGCGCCGACGGCTACCTGCTCAAGGACATGGACCCCGACGAGATGGTGCGCCAGCTGCGCCAGGCCTCCCTGGGGCGCATGGTGATCAGCGAGAGCCTCACCGCGCTGCTCGCCGAGGCGCTGCGCAGCCAGCGCAACCAACCGGCGGCGCCGGATATCCACAGCCTCACCCAGCGCGAACGCGAGATCCTGCGCGAACTCGCCGCCGGGCTCTCCAACAAGATGATCGCCCGCAAGCTGGAGATCACCGAGGGCACCGTCAAGGTGCACGTCAAGCACCTGCTCAAGAAGCTCAACCTGCGCTCGCGGGTCGAGGCGGCGGTGTGGGCGGTGCAGGAGGGGATCGACAGGTAGCGATCGATACCCGCCCCCGGTTCTGTGTGGATACCTCCAAATACCCCGGAGCCCGCCGGCGCCCTACCCCTGCTACCCCGCCGGCGAAACAAACCGTATTAAAACAAGGAATTACACAAAAAACCCCTCTACCCCTCTGGAGGTAGTCCTCCCCTTTCCGGCCCGTGGCGGCACGTTTCGCGCCCGCGGGCTCAGGCGTATCTTTCCCCCAACAGTTCCAGCGCCTTGACATCGATCAACCGATGGCCGGGCCACCGGGATACCGCAGACCTGAGGGGAAACGCCATGACCAGGAAGAATGCCGACATCGAACACTGGGATGTCGAGAACGAGGAGTTCTGGGAGTCGGAGGGCAAGAAGGTTGCCAACCGCAACCTGTGGATCTCCATCCCCAGCCTGCTGCTCGGCTTCGCCGTGTGGCTGATGTGGGGGATGATCACCACCCAGATGCAGAACCTGGGTTTCCCGTTCACGGTGAACCAGCTCTTCACCCTGACCGCCATCGCCGGCCTCGCCGGGGCCACCCTGCGCATCCCCGCCTCCTTCATGATCCGCATCGCCGGCGGGCGCAACACCATCTTCCTGACCACCGCCCTGCTGATGATCCCGGCCATGGGCACCGGCATCGCGCTGATGAACCCGGGCACCCCCTTCTGGGTGTTCCAGGCCCTGGCACTGCTCTCCGGCATCGGCGGCGGTAACTTCGCCAACTCGATGAGCAACATCTCCAACTTCTTCCCCAAGAAGCAGCAGGGCTATGCCCTGGGGATGAACGCCGGCCTCGGCAACTTCGGCGTCACCACCATGCAGATCCTGATCCCGCTGGTGATGACCGTGGGCCTGTTCGGCGCCCTAGGCGGCGAGCCGATGGCGCTCGAGAAGGCCAGCGGCACCCTGATCGGGCGCATCGAAGCGGGCACCGATACCTGGATCCAGAACGCCGGCTTCGTGTGGATGCTGTTCCTGATTCCGCTGGCCTTCGCCGGCTGGTTCGGCATGAACAACCTGCGCACCATCACCCCCAACCCCGGCACGCCGCTGCAGGCCTTCGGCAAGATCCTGGGCCTCTACGGGGTGGGCGTGGTGACCTCCATCGTCGGCGTGGTGGCGCTGGGCTTCCTCAACATGTGGCTCGCCCTGCCGCTGACCATCGTGCTTACCGTGGTGCTGCTGCGCCTGATCCCAGGCGACATCAAGCCCGGCATCAAGAAGCAGTTCGAGATCTTCTCCAACAAGCACACCTGGTCGATGACGGTGCTCTACATCGCCACCTTCGGCTCCTTCATCGGCTTCTCCGCCGCCCTGCCGCTCTCCATCTCGGTGATCTTCGGCAACATGATGGAGGTCGCCGCCGACGGCACCGTGACCCGGGTCGCCAACCCCGACGCCCCCAGCGCCCTCACCTGGGCCTGGATGGGACCCTTCGTGGGCGCCCTGATCCGTCCGGTGGGCGGCTGGATCTCCGACAAGCTGGGCGGTTCCATCGTCACCCAGGTGATCACCGCCATCATGGTGGTGGGGTCGGTGGGTGCCGGCTACGTGATGATGCTGGCCTACAACGCCACCGACCCCAACCAGTACTTCTGGATGTTCCTGCTGCTGTTCATCGTGCTGTTCGCCGCCAGCGGCATCGGCAACGGCTCCACCTTCCGCAGCATCGGCTTCATCTTCGACCCGCAGCAGAAGGGCCCCGCGCTGGGCTGGACCTCCGCCATCGCCGCCTACGGCTCCTTCATCGCCCCGCGGGTGATGGGCGAGCAGATCAAGGCCGGCACCCCGGAGCTGGCCATGTACGGCTTCGCGGTCTTCTACGCCATCTGCCTGGTGGTCAACTGGTGGTTCTACCTGCGCAAGAACGCCTACGTGAAGAACCCCTGACGGACCTCGACACCATCCCTTCAACCGGCAGACTCGGAGGGTCCCATGGCCTCTGAACGCTTCAAGCAAACCTCGGTGCTGGTGGCCAACACCTTCGCCTTCACCATGTGCTTCATGGTCTGGACGATGTTCGGCGAGATCGGCGTGCCGATCGCCGAGCAGCTCGACCTCAACGGCACCCAGTTCGGCATCCTCACCGCGGTGCCCATCCTCACCGGCGCGCTCTCGCGGCTGCCGCTGGGCTCGCTGACCGACCGCTATGGCGGTCGCCCGGTGTTCTTCATCATCCTGCTGGTGATCGTGCCGGCCATCTGGCTGGTGCAGTTCGCCACCGCGTACTGGCAACTGCTGGTGCTGGGCGCCTTTGTAGGCCTCGCCGGCGGCTCCTTCTCGGTGGGCATCACCTACACCGCCAAGTGGTTCGAAAAGGATCGCCAGGGCCTGGCCATGGGCATCTTCGGCGCCGGCAACGCCGGGGCCGCGGTGACCAAGTTCATCGCCCCCACCGTGATCGTGTTACTGGGCTGGCAGGCCGTGCCCAACATCTACGCCGGCATCATGCTGGTCACCGCGGTGTTGTTCTGGTGCTTCACCTACTCCAACCCCGCCCACCGCACCGCCAGCAGCGTCTCCCTGCGCGACCAGCTCAGGGTCCTCAACGACCCCAGGGTGTGGAAATACTGCCAGTACTACTCCGTGGTGTTCGGCGGCTACGTGGGGGTCTCGCTGTGGCTGACCCGCTACTACATGGGCGAGTACGGCCTGGGCATCCAGGTCGCGGCGCTGATCGCCACCATCTTCGTGCTGCCCTCCGGGGTGATCCGCGCCTTCGGCGGCTGGCTCTCCGACCGCTTCGGCGCCCACACCGTCACCTGGGCCTGCATGTGGGCCAGCCTGATCGCGCTGTTCATCATGTCCTACCCCGAGACCCAGTACCGCGTGGCCGGCGCCGGCGGCGAAGGAGTGGTGGAGTTCGGCTTCGGCATCCCGGTATGGCTGTTCACCGCGGCGCTGTTCGTGGTGGGTATCGCCTGGGGCATCGGCAAGGCCTCGGTGTTCAAGTACCTCTCCAACGAGTACCACGAGAACCTCGGCCTGGTCTCCGGCATCGTCGGCCTGGCCGGTGGCGTCGGCGGCTTCCTGCTGCCGATCATGTTCGGCGCCCTGGTGGACATCACCGGTGTGGCCACCACCGTGTGGATGCTCTGCTTCGGCGTGACCCTGGTGTCGATCATCTGGATGTGGTGGACCGAGCGCCGCGTGCCGATGCTGACCCGCGACGAGACGCACCCGGGCAAGGCCGAGGAGGCCCACGCCACCGCGTCCAAGCCGGCCGAGAGTTGATCCAGGCCAAGGCGTTTCGCGTCGCCTCGCCTTATAGTAGCATCTGAAATGCACCATTAGACCGGCCCGCCAGGGCTGGTCGCCTGCCAAGCGAGGACCCGTCATGTCCACCCCTCAGGCCTTCCCCGCCGCTTCCGGCGACCACTTCGACGACGCGAATCCCGGCAAGCAGTCCCGCGGTCGCGGCGCCGCCATCATCGTCTACATGCTCTTCCTGGGCAGCGTGCTGGCGGTGGTCACCGCGCCCATCGGGGTGCTGATCGCCCACCTCAAGCGGCGCGGCGCCGAGCCCTGGGTACAGAGCCACCTGCAGTTCCAGATCCGCACCTTCTGGCTGGGGGTGCTGGGTGGCGCGCTCTTCATCGCCGCCTGGCAGCTGCTCGGCCTGCTGGGGGTGCCGCCCATGGCACCCTGGGCGCTGGGCTACCTCTACTTCACCGCCTGCCTGATCTGGATGCTGGGGCGCTGCGCCGTGGGCATCGCCCGGCTGACCGCCAACCGGCCGGTGGCCAACCCGAAGAGCCTGGCCTTCGGCGGCGCCCGGGTGACCCTCGCCGACGCATGAGGGAACAGGAGCTTCCCAACCCCGGCTGGGGCCCGCTCTCCGCCCTGCCCGGCAACCCGCTGATGTGGGTGCTGATCCTCAGCGAGTTGCTGGTGTTCATGGCGTTCTTCGCCCTCTATGCCGCCGAGCGCGCCGCCCAGGTGGAGCTGTTCGACGCTTCACAGCAGGACCTCGACCCGCTGATGGGCGGGCTCAACACCCTGGTGCTGCTGACCAGCGGCCTGTGCGTGGCGCTGGCCGTGGAAGCCAGTGCCGCGGAGCGTATCCGCCGTACCCGCCAGTGGTTGGCCGCCGCCATGGGGCTGGGCGTGCTGTTCGGGGTGATCAAGGTGGTCGAGTATTCGAGCAAGTTCGCCGTGGGGATCACGCCGGACACCAATACCTTCTTCGGCTTCTATTACGGCCTGACCGCCTTCCACTTCGCCCACGTACTATTCGGCCTGGCGCTGCTGGCCCTGGTCAGCTGGCGCACCAACCTCGAGAACGTGGAGACCGCCGCCGCCTTCTGGCACATGGTCGACCTGATCTGGATCCTGCTCTACCCGCTGCTCTATTTATTGCGCTGAGGGCTCCCTATTGCGCTGAGGGCTCCCTATTGCGCTGACACGGAGGCTGTCATGACCTCGCTGCCCGGCACCCGCCGCCTGTTGACCACCTGGGCGATCCTGATGGGACTGACGCTGGTCTCCATGGTCTCGGCACGCCTCGACGCCGACGCCTGGCAGGCGCTGCCGCTGTGGTCGGCGGCCCTGGTGCTGCTGGCCACCGGCTTCAAGGCCCAGCGCCTGCTGATGGTCTACCTCAACCTGCGCATGGCCACCCCGGCCTGGAAGGGCGCCTTCGTGGGCCTGGTGGCGCTGACCCTGGCGCTGATCGGCGCCGGCTACCTGGTGGCACGGCTGACCTGACACTCGCTGCCCACAATGCCGAAGGGCCTGCATTTGCAGGCCCTTCGTCGTCGTGCGGTGCTGTTTCCTGAGGGGTGGCTAGCGCCGCTGCGGGTGATCGGGTGGCGTGCTTGCCCGGGCCCAGTTCTCCAGGGCGCGGCCCAGGCGCATCAGGGCATAGACCATGAACGGGGTCAGCAGCATCAGGCCTATGCCCCAGTCGCGGTTGTTGATCAACCATACCAGCGGCAGCACCAGCGCCACGGCGACCAGGCACCAGGCCGCCACGGCAAGGATCAGTCGGGTTTGAACGGTCATGGCGCGCTCCTCAGCGACGGTTCGACGGACCACAGGCTCAGGTGGCGATGATCTGGCGATAGATGCCCGGCAGGGCCAGTGACAGGTGCTCCGGGCGCTGCACGATGGCGTAGCCGCCGCGACCGAACAGGTGGGGTATATACTGCCCCGCCTCACGGTCGATGGTCACCCCGAACACCCGCACCTCCTGACGCCGCGCTTCCAGCACCGCCTTGCGGGTATCCTCGATGCCGTAGCGCCCCTCGTAGTAGTCATTGTCGTTGGGCTTGCCGTCGGTCAGCATCAGCAGCAGCCGGTGCCGGTTGGGGCGTTCGCTCAGCTGCTTGGTCAGGTGACGAATGGCCGGCCCCATGCGGGTATAGCTGCCGGGACGCAGCGCCGAGATGCGCCGCGTCACTCGATCCCCCATGGGCTCGTCGAACTCCTTCAGGGTGTTGACCCACACCTTGTGGCGGCGCTGGGAGGTGAAGCTGTGAATCGAATAATCGTCGCCACAGCCGGCCAGGCCATTGCCCAGCACCAGCAGCGCCTCCTTGGCCACGTCGAGCACCCGGCGGTCCTGCAGCCACGCCTCGGTGGAGAGCGAGACGTCCACCAGGATCGATACCGCCAGGTCACGGGCCTGGGTGCGGCTGGCCATGTAGAGGCGATCGCTGGCCTCGCCGGTGGCGGCCAGGTCGCAGCGCGAGCGGATCACCGCGTCCATGTCTAGCTCGCTGCCATCCAGCTGGCCGCGCAGGATCTCGCGCCGCGGGCGCAGCGCCTCGAATTCACGACGCACGCGGCGGATGCGCCGGCGGGTCGCCTCGTCGGGCTCCCACTCCTCGCCTTCCTCACTCTGCACGTCGCTGAGCACCACACAGTGATCAGGCAGGTAGGCCTGCTTGCGGTGGTTCCACTCGGGGTAGAGGTGCCTGCCCTTGAGGCGGTCGCCAACAGCCTCGTCAGGGGCGAGGTCGAGGTCGAGCTTGAGCCGGGAGGAGGCCTTCTTGCGGTTGGAGCTGAGCACGATCTCGTCCATCTGATCCGCCGCCTGGCGTGCCTCCTCCTCTTCCTCGTCATCCACATGGCGATTGAGGTTCACCATCTCCGCCCAGGAGAGCATCTTCTCCATGTTGTTGAGCATCAGCGGGTCGTCACGATCGGCCTGGTCCTGCTCGCGGCGATCGGCCTGGCGCTTGCCGTGGTCATCGTCGGGCGAGGCGGCGGCGCTGGCCAGCTCCTCGTCATCGTCCACGTTCTGCTCGCGAGCGCCGTCGCGGGTGCCTAGAGTGACCGCCTGTCCCCACAGCGGCACCGGCAGCGGCGGGCGATAGCCGCGTGGGGCCCGAAACTCATCCAGCGGGAAGTCGCTCTCGCGGATGGCACGCTGCATGGCCACGGCCCAGGCCTCATCGGGGTCGGGGGCTCCGAGCTCGGCGCATATTGCGGACTCCAGGGCCGCCTCCCTGGGCGGCAGACCCTTGCGCCGGGGACGCAGGGCGAGCAGCTCGCCGCCCAGACGCACGTAGCGCTCGGCGAGGCCGGGGAAGCGCGCCAGGGCGGCGCGGGCGGTGCGCCGTGCCTCGCGCAGGCGGGCCAGGTCGGCCTGCAGGGGGTCGGCCGGCAGCTCGACGGGGCGCGCCTCGGCCAGGTAGGCGGTCAGCCACAGGTAGAGGTCGCGGTTGAGTGCGGCGTCCGGGTAGAGGGCCAGGCGCGGGGGCAACAGCAGGTGCTCCTCGTCGCGACGGGCCTGGTCCAGCGCCTCCTCGTCGAGGCCCAGGCGCTGGCGCAGGCTGAGGCGGTGGCGCGAGGCGCGCCGGGCGATGGCGGCCACCTCGAGGCCCGGCTCGCCGCCGCCGGCGCGGAAGAAGACGCCCAGCATGGGGCGCAGGCTCTCGAGGCTGACCGCCGCCTCGGGGTGATCGGGGTAGCTCGCCGCCCCGGAGGCCCAGCGGTGCCAGAAACGACCGACGGTCTCCTCGACCTCAAGAAAGTCCAGCATGATCAAGCTCCCGGGTAAGGCGAAACGGACTCTGACACCACGGGGCTGATCCGGCGGCAAGCCCCGGAGCGCCGGACCGACGAGGAGGCGCTGTGAATACCTCCCTGTACGCTACCGACGCCCTGCGGCGCTCTCGCATCCTGCGCCGCTTGCAGGGCCGGTGCGGGCCATCCATGGCCCGCCCGTTCGGAGCAATGCTCCTCACCCCTGGCGTAGGACCTCCTCTTCGGCTTGCCCCCGGCGCCCCTTCCTTCTCGAAATGTCTTATCAACCAAAGGTGGCCTGGATCGCCTCCATCAGCCCCTCCTGGACGTCGGCGTCGTCGGAGAGCGGCTCGACCAAGGTGGCGCGGGCCGCCTCGCGGATCGGCATGCCGGCCTGTATCAGGGTCGCGCAGTAGACCAGCAGGCGGGTGGAGACGCCCTCCTCCAGGTCCTGGCCCTTCATGGCGCGCAGGCTGGCCGCCAGATTGACCAGTGCGCTGCAGCGCTCGGGGTCCAGGCCGCTCTCGCGGGCGACGATATCGCGCTCCACCCTGGGCGGCGGGAAATCGAAGGACATCGCCACGAAGCGCTGGCGGGTACTGGGCTTCAGTGACTTGAGGATGTGCTGGTAGCCGGGGTTGTAGGAGACCACCAGCATGAAGTCGTCGGGCGCCTCGAGCAGCTCGCCGGTGCGCTCCAGGGGCAGCAGGCGGCGGTCGTCGGTGAGCGGGTGCAGCACCACGGTGACGTCCTTGCGCGCCTCCACCACCTCGTCGAGGTAACAGATGCCGCCCTCGCGCACGGCGCGGGTCAGCGGGCCATCCACCCAGCGCGTCTCGCCGCCCTGCAGCAGGTAGCGGCCGGTGAGGTCGGCGGCGGTGAGGTCGTCGTGGCAGGAGACGGTGAACAGCGGCTTGCCCAGCTTGGCCGCCATATGGCTGACGAAGCGGGTCTTGCCGCAGCCGGTGGGCCCCTTGAGCAGCAGCGGCAGGCGCTGGGTGTAGGCGTGCTCGAACATCGCGCACTCGTTGCCCACGCTCTCGTAGTAGGGAATCTCCTGGTCGGCCGGCTGGGCGGCCACGGTGGCTAGGGTCATGGGGAGTCTCCCGTCAGGGTCAATCAAGGAGGGCCCCTGCCGGGGCCCTCGGAAGGTCAGGCGCGCTCGGGGCCTGCGGTCAGCTGGGTGCCGCCCGCGGGAACCTGCTCACGGGCAGGGCCGAAGAAGGCGTAGAGCAGCAAGACGGCGCCGATGGCCACGGCCACGCCGGAGCCCAGGCGCATGCCGTAGAACAGCAGCAGCTGGTCCTGCACTTCCATGAAGTTCATGCCCAGCACGCGCTGCAGGTGGGTCTGGACGACACCGGCGAAGGTCAGGGTGAAGGTCATGAAGGCCATGGCGCCGGTCATGATCCAGAAGCCCCACATGTTCATCACCTGGTTGTAGGGCTGCACGCGGCGCAGCTGCGGCATGGCGAAGGTGATGATGCCCAGCAGCAGCATCACGTAGGCGCCGTAGAAGGCTAGGTGGCCGTGGGCCGCGGTGACCTGGGTGCCGTGGCTGTAGTAGTTGACCCAGTGCAGGGTGTGCAGGAAGCCCCAGACGCCGGCGCCGAAGAAGGCCATGGTCGGGCACCCCAGGGACCACAGCATGGCGGCCTTGTTGGGGTGGTTGCGGCTGCCCTTCCAGAACATGGTGAAGGCGAACACCACCATGGCGAAGAAGGGGATCACCTCCAGGGTGGAGAAGATGCTGCCGATGGGCTGCCAGTAGCTCGGCGCGCCGATCCAGTAGTAGTGGTGGCCGGTACCCAGCAGGCCGGAGAACAGCGACAGCCCGACGATGACGTAGAGCCACTTCTCGATCACCTCGCGGTCGACGCCGGTCATCTTGATCAGCAGGTAGCCGAGCAGGGAGGCCATGATCAGCTCCCAGACGCCCTCGACCCAGAGGTGCACCACCCACCACCAGTAGAGTTTGTCCACGGCGAGGTTGGAGGGGTTGTAGAAGGCGAACAGCCAGAACACCGCGGCTAGCCACAGGCCCAGCATCAGCACCAGGTTGATGGCGGTCTTGCGTCCCTTGAGCAGGGTCATGCTGGCGTTGAACAGGAACATCAAGAAGGAGATGGTGATCAGCACCTTGACCCAGAACGGCTGCTCCAGGAACTCGCGGCCCTCGTGGATCCCGAACTGGTAACCGACCAGTGCCGCGGCACCGGCGAAGGCGAAGATCGCCAGCTGGATATAGGCGATGGTGGGGCTGTGGATCTCCTGCTCGGCCTCTTCCGGCATCAGGTAGTAGGTGGCGCCCATGAAGCCGATCAGCAGCCACACAATCAGCAGGTTGGTGTGGCTCACCCGCATGATGTTGAAGGGCATCAGCTCGGCCATGAAGTTCGGCCAGACGTAGACGGAGGCGGCCAGCAGTCCGAAGACGATCTGCAGGGCGAAGAGCGCCATGGCCACCATGAAGAATGGCAGGGCCACCTTCTGGGTTTCGTATTTCATCGGTGTCGTTCTCCTTGATTCATCCCGGTCCGGCGTTGCGGCGAAACGGCGTTCAGGCGGCTCAACCCGCGGGCGTCGGCGGCCAGTCCTGGTCGTCGATGCCGTCGGTCCACTCGAGGAAGTCGATCAGCGCGTTCATCTCCTCGTCGTTGAAGTCGTAGGCCGGCATCTGGCGGCGGCCCTGGGTGCCCAGCGGCTGGGCACGGATCCAGGCGGCGAGGCCGGCGCGTGCCGCCTCGGGGTTCTGGTGGCCGCCGTAGCGTTCCCAGACGTTACCCAGCTCCGGCGCGAAGTAGGCGCCCTCGCCCATGATGCTGTGGCAGTTGATGCACATGTTCTTTTCCCAGATGTGCTTGCCCTGCACGACAGACTCGGTGAGCCCCTCCTTGTCGGTGGACTTGTTGACCATGTACCAGTGGCTGTGCGCCGTCAGGGCGGTGAACAGCAGAAAGAAGAACAGCGACCCGCCATAGAAGATATTGCGGGCCGCCGACTTGGTGAGACCGTCGGCCATGAACCTTTCCCCCTTGCTCGTCTGGCAGACGCGTCGCCGTAAGGGCGGGTGGCGCCTGGCGTTTCCTTAATATGCATTGCTGATGCATGTTAAGCGTAGCAGAAGAGGGCGACTCGAGGCTTTGACGCCGGTCAAAGAGTGCAGGAAGGAAGGAAGATGGGGGCGATGATTCGTCGGGAATCACCGCCCGCAGGCCGGCGTCCTGCCGGGAAGGCTAGCACAGGGCCGGCTCAGTGGCCGAGGATCTGGCTCAGGAATAGCTGGGTGCGCTCCGACTCGGGGTGGTTGAAGAAGCGTTCAGGCGGCGCCTGTTCGATGATCTGCCCCTGGTCCATGAAGATCACCCGGTCGGCGACGGTCTTGGCGAAGCCCATCTCGTGGGTGACGCAGAGCATGGTCATGCCCTCGTGGGCCAGCTCGATCATCACGTCCAGCACCTCCTTGATCATCTCCGGGTCCAGCGCCGAGGTCGGCTCGTCGAAGAGCATCACCTCGGGCTGCATGCACAGCGCCCGGGCGATGGCCACCCGCTGCTGCTGGCCGCCGGAGAGCTGCCCCGGGTACTTGTGCGCCTGGTCGGCGATCTGCACCCGCTCGAGGAACTCCATGGCGGTGGCCTCGGCCTCGCGGCGCGGCTTCTTCTGCACCCAGGTCTGGGCGATGCAGCAGTTGTCGAGCACCGTGAGGTGGGGAAAGAGGTTGAAGTGCTGGAACACCATGCCGACGTTGCGGCGGATCTGCTCGATGCGCTTGACGTCCTGGGTCATGGCCACGCCGTTGACCACGATGCGCCCCTCCTGGTGCGCCTCGAGGTGGTTGATGCAGCGGATCAGGGTCGACTTGCCCGACCCCGAGGGGCCGCATATCACGATCCGCTCCCCCTGCGCGACCGTCAGGTCGATGTCGCGCAGCACGTGGAAGTCGCCGTACCACTTGTTGAGCCCGGAGATCTCGATCATCGGCGAGTCGTCCCGGGCGGCGGTTGCCTGGTTCATGTGGAAGTCCCGTGATGGTTGGTCAGTTGCGATGGCCGGTATGCAGGCGCCGCTCGATGTACTGGCTGTAGCGCGACATGCTGAAGCAGAACACCCAGAACACCAGGGCGGCGAAGACGTAGCCCTCGGTGGCGAAGCCCAGCCAGTCGCTGTCGGTAAGGCCCGCGCGGATGATCGCCAGCAGGTCGAACAGGCCGATGATCAGCACCAGGGAGGTGTCCTTGAACAGCGCGATGAAGGTGTTGACGATGCCCGGAATCACCAGCTTGAGCGCCTGGGGCAGCACGATCAGCGCCATGCGCTGCCAGTAGCCCATGCCCAGCGCCTTGGCGGCCTCCTCCTGGCCGCGGGGGATCGCCTGCAGGCCGCCCCGCACCACCTCGGCCATGTAGGCGCTCCAGAACAGCATGATGCCCACCAGGGCGCGCAGCAGCTTGTCGAACTCCACCTGGGTCGGCACGAACAGCGGCAGCATCACCGAGGCCATGAACAGCACGGTGATCAGCGGCACGCCACGCCAGAACTCGATGAACACCACGCTGAAGCCGCGCACCAGCGGCATCTGGGAGCGCCGCCCCAGGGCCAGCACCACCCCGATGGGCAGCGAGCCGACGATGCCCACGGTGGCGATGGTCAGGGTCAGCATCACCCCGCCCCAGTCGCGGGTGGGCACGTGGGCAAGGCCGAAGCTGCCGCCCACCAGCAGGAAGAAGGCCACCACGGGGAAGATCAACAGGGCGACCAGCACCGCCCAGCGCTTGCCGGGCAGTCGCGGGATGGCCAACCAGGCCACCAGCGCGGCCATCAGCAGGAACACCAGGTCCACCCGCCAGCGCTCGGCCTCGGGGTAGAAGCCATAGACGATGGACTCGAAGCGGGCACTGATGAACACCCAGCAGGCCCCCTCGCCGCTGCACGCCTCGCGGGAGTCGCCCAGCCAGTCGGCCTGGAACACCGCCCACTGCAGCGCCGGCCACAGCAGCCAGGCCAGCAGCGCCAGGGTGACCAGGGTGACCGCGCCGTTGAGCGGGGTATCGAAGAGGTTGGCGCGCAGCCAGCCCATGGCGCCCCGCCGCAGGTCGGGCGGGCGCCGCTGGGCAATTATCTCGGTTCGGGTCGATGCCATGTCACCGCTCCTTGAGCAGGGTGCGCGCGTTGTAGAGGTTCATCAGCGCGGACACCACCAGGTTGATCAGCAGGTAGACGGCCATGGTCATGGCCACGATCTCGATCGCCTGACCGGTCTGGTTCAGCGCCGTGCCGGAGAACACCGCCACCAGGTCGGGGTAGCCGATGGCCGTGGCCAGCGACGAGTTCTTGATCAGGTTGAGGTGCTGGCTGGTGAGCTGCGGCACGATCACCCGCATCGCCTGGGGGATCACCACCTTGCGCAGGATGATGCCGGCGGGCAGGCTCAGCGCCTTGGCCGCCTCCACCTGCCCCTGGGGCACCGACTGGATCCCCGAGCGCACGATCTCGGCGATGAAGGAGGCGGTGTAGATGGAGAGCGCCAGCCACAGCGCCATCAGCTCGGGGATCACGGTGATCCCGCCCTGGAAGTTGAAGCCCTTGAGCGCCGGGATGGACCAGGTCAGCGGCATCCCGGTGGCCAGGAAGGCCGCCGCCGGCAGGCCGATCAGCAGCAGGGCCCCCAGCTTGAACACCGGCAGCGCCTGCCCGGTCGCCGCCTGGCGGCGCCTGGCGAAGCGCACCAGCCACCAGGTGGCGGCGATGGCCACCAGCAGCGCCAGGGGCGTGGCGGCGAACCCCGGCTGTGCCTGGGGGTCGGGCAGCACCAGGCCGCGCACGTTGAGGAACACCACCTCCATCAGGGAGAGGCTGCCGCGCGGGCTGGGCAACGCCTGGAGCACGGCGAAGTACCAGAACAGGATCTGCACCAGCAGCGGGATGTTGCGGAAGATCTCCACGTAGGCGGTGGCCAGCCGGGCCAGCAGCCAATTCGGCGAGAGCCGGGCGATGCCCACCAGGAAGCCGATCAGGGTAGCCGCCACGATGCCCATGGCGGAGACCAGCAGGGTGTTGAGCAGCCCCACCAGGAAGGTGCGGCCGTAGGTGCTGTCGCCGGAGTAGGCGATCAGCGTCTGGGGGATGGAGAAGCCGGCGCGCTCGTTGAGGAAGCCGAAGCCGGTGGTGATGCCCCGGGCCTCCAGGTTAGCCAGGGTGTTGGCGACGATCATGACGATGAAGGCCACCAGCGCCAGCAGCAGGATGCCCTGCACCAGCAGGGCACGGAAGGCGGGGTCGCGCCACAGCGGCCCCCGCTCCCGTGAGGAAGAACGCAGCATGTCGAAACCTCGTGGACCTACCCAGGGAGGCACCGCGCGGCCAGGCCGCGCGGTGCCGTCTCGCGTTCAGGTGTCGGGAGGCCTCAGCGCACCGGCGGCGCGTAGAGGATGCCGCCCTCGTTCCACAGGGCGTTCATGCCGCGGCTGATCTGCATCGGCGAGTCCTCGCCCACGGTGGCGGCGAACACCTCGCCGTAGTTGCCCACGTGCTTGACGATGTTGTAGGCCCAGTCATTGCTGATGCCCAACTGCTCGCCATAGTTGCCGTCCACGCCCAGCAGGCGCGCCACCTGGGGATTGGGGGCGTCCTCGCGCATCTCGTCGACGTTCTCGGAGGTCACCCCCAGCTCCTCGGCGTTGACCATGGCGAAGATCGACCACTGCACGATATCCAACCACTGGTCGTCACCCTGGCGCACCACGGGCCCCAGCGGCTCCTTGGAGATCAGCGTCTCGAGGATCTCGACGCTGTCCGGCTCCGGCAGCTGCAGGCGCAAGGCGCTGAGCTGGGAGGTGTCGGAGGTCAGGATGTCACAGCGGCCGCTGGCGAAGCCCTGGGCGGTCTGGTCGGGGGTGTCGAAGGTGACGGTCTGGATCTCGATGCCCCGGGAGGGGAAGTAGTCGGCCAGGTTGAGCTCGTGGGTGGTGCCGGACTGGATGCAGATGGAGGCACCGTCGAACTGGTCGGGGCTCTCCACGCCCAGGTCCTTGGCCACCATGAAGCCCTGGCCGTCATAGAAGGTCGTGGCGGTGAAGTTGAGCCCCAGCGAGTTGTCGCGGGTGGCGGTCCAGGTGGTGTTGCGCGACAGCACGTCGATCTCGCCGGACTGCAGCGCGGTGAAGCGCTCCTTGGCGGTGAGCGGGGTGAAGGAGACCGCCTCCGGGTCGCCCAGCACGGCGGCGGCGATGCCGCGGCAGGTCTCCACGTCCAGCCCCTGCCAGGTGCCGTTCTCGTCGGGGGAGGAGAAGCCGGAGAGGCCGACGTTGACCCCGCAGCGCAGCTCGCCCCGCTCCTTCACCTCGTCCAGGGTGGCGGCAGAAGCCTGGGCGGAGAGCCCCAGGCCGAGGGCCAGGGCAGGAAGGGACCACAGCATCTTGTTGTTGTAACGCATGAAAGACTCCCGGTCTGTTGGATCATCAGCTACCGATGCAGCAGCTTCGAACCTAGCAGAGCCGGGAGTCGCGTCGCCAACAAGGCGATTAAACGCTTGTCCCTAATCCCGCGTCATCCAGGCGACGCGATCACTTCTCGGTGATGTCCTCGATCCAGGTCAGCGCCGCGACACCGCGGGGCAGGCCCAGGGTGGGGATGGAGAGCATGGCGACCTGCTTGAGGGCCTCGGCGGATTCCCCCTCCTCCAGGGCACGGCGGGCATGGGAGTGGACGGCGCCCTCGGAGCGCGCGCCCACCGCCAGGGCCAGCTTGACCAGGCGCCGGGTGCGGGCGTCCAGCGGGCCACTCTCGGCCACGGCACGACCCAGCTCGGCATAGGCGTCCCACACCTCGGGATAATGCTCGGCCACCTGGCCGGCGCCGGAAGGGAGATCCTGTTTCGACATGCCATGTTCCTTCTGAGAATGAGTGTGGCCCCAGTATAGGCCAGACCCCGGGCCCGTCGTCACGCCAGCCAGGAGAACGCGCTCTTGGTGATGGCCGCCCCCAGCATGTAGAGGAACACCAGTACCGCCGCCACCGCGGCCGCGCCCCGCACCGCCGGGGTGCGCCCGCGCTTGATCGCCAGGGTGCCCAGGCCGATGTAGGCGAGCAGGGCGACCAGCTTGGCGGCGAGCCAGGGGTGCTGGTGGGGCCACAGCGAGAGCATCACCATCAGCACCACGCCCAGGGTCAGCAGCAGGGTATCGATGACATGGGGGGCGATCCTCACCCAGCGCGCCTTCAGCACCTCGGCGTCGCTCACCGACCAGACGGCGCGCAGGATGAAGAACAGCAGGCTCAGGGTCGCGGCGGTGATGTGCAGGTGCTTGATCAGGAAGTAGTGTTCCATGGGCGAGGCTCCGGGTGCGTGGCTATCCGTCCTTGCCGTCGGCACGGGGCGACAGCAACGGCCCCGTATAGTGGAACAGGAAGACGCCATAGGCCAGGCACCAGAAGATGATCCCCAGGTTGTAGGTCCAGTGGGTGATCTGCGGGAAGAGCGCCAGCACCGGCGAGCGCAGCAGCGCCGCGGCCACCATCAGCGCGAGGGCCACACCGATCCCCGGCAGGGAGCGGATGGGACGCGCGGTGTGGCCCAGCGAGACCCGCGCCATCATCGACAGCATCATGGTGCCCATGCCGCCGATGGTCAGGGCATGCAGGGCGGCGTCCGCTCGGCTGCCGGCGAGCAGCGCCAGGGCCCACATGGTAAGGCCCACGGGGATGAAGGCGTAGCTCAGGTGCAGGCCCCACAGCAGCGGCTCGCGCCAGCTGTGCTGCCCGCCCCAGCGGGCGAAGCGCACCAGGTTGGCCAGCGCGGCGAGCCCCATCAGGCCGGCCAGCAGCACGGGGGGCAGCGCCACGCCCAGGGCGACGAGCAGCTGGCCCAGCACCACCGCCATCACGCTGCCCAGGCTCGCGTACTCGAGGGCCGCGATAGGCGGCTTGCGGGTCAGCCCCAGGCGGTTGGCGGTGAACATGGCGATCACCCGACCGCCCACCACCACCATCAGCAGGGTGATCAGCAGCACCGCCAGGTGCGCGGCCGGGCGGATCAGCTCGGCCTTGCCGGTGAGCACCCCCAGGTGCATCAGCAGGTTGGCCAGGAACAAGAGCCCCAGGGCCGGCAGGAAGATCAGGTTGCGCCAGCGCCTGGCGCGGATCACCAGGCTGGCCATCACCGCCGCCACCAGCGGCAGGAAGGCGAGGTCGATGGCCGCCACCAGCCCACCCGGCAGTCCCAGGGGGAAGGCCATCAGCACGCGTGCCGCCAGCCACAAGGCGACCAGCCCCAGCAGCGGCCCGCCCTTGAGGCTGGCAAGCCCGGTCCAGTTCTGCACCGCGGTGAGCAGGAAGCCCGCCACCACGGCGGCGGCGAAGCCGAACAGCATCTCGTGCTGGTGCCAGAACAGCAGCCCGCCCTGGGGGCGCAGCAGGATGTCGCCATGCCAGAAGGCGAGCCACACCACCAGCGAGAGGATGCTGAACAGTGCGGCGAGCAGGAAGAAGGGGCGGAAGGCCAGGCGCGCCACGGCGAGCCGGGTTGGCGCGAAGGCGGTGTGGCTGGTGCGGGAGGAGGACATGGCGCGATACCCGTATGAGACGCTTGGATAACGCCATTGTGCGCCTGCGGGCTCGCGACTTCCATGACAGGTATCAAGAATGCTTCTTATGACAAGAGCCGTTCAATCCTGTCGCGAGCGAAGAGAGGCTGACCGCCGCCGGAACGCAGCAACCGGAGTTGACTGGCGGCTCAATGAGGATTCGACCGGGCCGGCGTTCCGGTACCGCCGGCGGCCGGGATCCCTAGGTTCGTTCCCGACGAACCAACGCACTTCCCACGTCCATGTGGGTCGTCGAGCGCAGCAAGGATTGTCGGCTTTTGTCCTCAGTGGCTGGTGCCCTCCTCGTACCTGGTCTTGTTCCAGACGTTGTACTTCCCCGAGGGCTTGCTCATCGGGATACGCGCCTCCTCCTCCAGGGTCTCGGCGTCGTAGACGATCACCGCGCCGTCGTCTTCCCAGAGGCTGAGCAGCAGCTTCTCGCCGTAGCGGTCGAACTCCACGTGGGCGGCGGTCTTGCCGGGCTCGGGGATCAGCGTCTCGACGATCTCGAGGCTCTGCTTGTCGATGACATGCACCCGGTCGCGGTTGGGGCCGAAGAAGACGTCGGCCCAGACGTAGGGCGAGTTGGCGTGGCTGCGCATGAAGAAGCCGGGACCGTCGGTCTCGAGGGTCTTGATGACCTCCCAGCTGGTCATGTCGATGATCGAGACCGCCGCCCGGGTGAGGTGGGGCGTCGCCATCACGCGGCGCCCCTCATGTTCCCAGGTGATGCCCGAGCCCAGGTGGGGCATCCCCTCCAGGGGCAGGTCGGCTACCTTCTCGCCGCTCTCCAGGTCGACCACCATGCCGCCCTCTCCGCCCCGGGAGGCGCCGATGACATGCCGGTAATCGAGGTCGAAGAAGAAGTCATCGAGGTAGTCCGGCACCGGGATACGCCGCACCCGGAAGTTGGGGGTGTCATGGCTGCGCCGCGGCGCCAGCGGCGTCGCCATATGGCCGGTGGAGACCACCGGCTCGGTGGGCAGCGGCCAGGGGATCTCCCACACCTCCTCGATATCCTTGAGGGCGGCGATGAAGCTGCCCCGCGGCGGGGCGGCGTAGACCGCGCTGACCCGGGAGCTCTCGCCGTTCTCCCCCACCGCCGGATAGACCTTCATCAGGTCGAGGTTGTGGGCATCGAACAGCACCAGGCTGTGGGGCAGGTAGTTAGCGGCCATCACGTAGCGGCCATCGGCGGAGACGGCGATGTTGCGCATGTTGATGCCGGCGCGCACCTCGGCCACCACTTCCATGTTGTAGATGTCGTACTTGGTGATCCAGCCGTCCCGGGAGCCGAAGAAGACATGGCGACCGTCCGGGGTGTACTTGGGCCCGCCGTGCAGGGCATAGCGGGTGGCGAAGCGATGAATCGGCTCGAAGGTATCGCCGTCGAGCAGGGTCGCGTGGTGATCCCCGGTCTCCACCACGATGAAGAGGTTGAGCGGGTCGGCGTCGAAGCGCGGCACGTCGGGCAGTGTCCCGTCGGGATGGTGCACCCTGTGGCTTGCCAGGATCTCGTCGCGCCCCCAGCGGGGCTCCACCTCGGGCTCGCGGTAGATCCACTCGGCCAGGGAGGCGATCTGGTCATCCTCGAGCTGGTCGGCAAAACCCGGCATCTGGCTGGCCGCACGGCCATCACGGATCACCGCCTCGGCGGCGGCCGGCTTGAGGCGCGACAGGTTGCCCGGCAGCAGCGCCGGGCCGAGGCCCCCCAGGCGATCCTCGCCATGGCAGGCGGCGCAGTGGGTCCGGTAGAGCGTCTCGGTCACCGTCTCGGCCGAGACGGCGACGGGCAGCAGCGCCAGGACGGTAGTCAACAGCAGGGGCAGAAGGCGCAATGAGATGGCAAGTCTCGTGTCAGCCATCACAGGGCCACCTGCGCCAGGGCCTCGCCCTCGATAAAGGCCGCCTCCTCCGCCACCGGCTGGGCCAGGGTATCGGCCAGGCGCACCACCTCACCCACCACGATCAGGGTAGGCGGGCGCAGCTCCTCGCGCTCGATGGTCTCGACCAGCTCCCCCAGGCAGGTGATGACGCGGCGCTGCTCGGGGGTGGTGCCACGCTCCACCAGGGCCACCGGATGGTCCGCGGGCAGCCCGTTGCGCTGCAGCTCGCGGCGGATCAACTCGGCGTTGGCCAGGCCCATGTAGAACACCGTGGTCTGGTGCGGGGCGGCCAGCGAGGCCCAGTTCAGGGCCAGGTCGCCATCCCCCTTGCAGTGGCCGGTAACGAAGGTGACACTCTGGGCATAGTCGCGATGGGTCAGCGGGAAGCCGCCGTAGGCGGCGCACCCCTGGGCGGAGGTGATGCCCGGCACCACGCGGAAGCCCACGCCGTGCTCGATCAGCACCTCGGCCTCCTCGCCGCCGCGACCGAAGATGTAGGGGTCGCCGCCCTTGAGGCGTACCACGCGGCGGCCCTCGCGGGCCAGGCGCACCAGCAGGGCGTTGGTCTCGTCTTGGGTCAGGGCGTGGCAACGCGAGGCCTTGCCCACGTAGAAGCGCCGGGCCCGGGGGCTGGCCAGGGCCAGCACCTCGCGGGAGACCAGCCGGTCGTAGACCAGGCAGTCGGCCTGCTCGATCAGCGACAGGGCGCGCAGGGTCAGCAGGCCCGGATCGCCGGGGCCGGCGCCGATGATGGCCACCTCGCCATGGGCCAGGGGGGCCTCGGCCAGGTCATAGGAAACGCGGTGTGACGGCATGGCGATACTCCTCGCAGGCCTCAGCGGATCTGGACGGCCGGGATGGCCTCATGGGGTGGGGAGGCATAGGGGACGGAGATCCGGCGCTCGCCACCCTCGGCGACGCCGATCTCGGCGTTGGTCAGGTAGCAGCCGGGATCCTCCTCCCAGGGGTCGCCGGAGACTTTCCAGGCGCGCACCCGGGTATTGCCGTTGCAGATCGGCAGGTAACGGCACTCGGCGCAGCGCCCCTTGAGCGGCCGCGGCCGCTGGCGGAAGCCGACCATCAGCGGGTCCTGCGTATCACGCCAGATCGCCGAGAAGGGGCGTTCGCGGACACTGCCCAGGTCGTGGTCCCACCAGAAGGTATCCGGGTGGACGTGGCCCAGGTTGTCGATGTTGGCGATATGCTCGCCGGAAGCGTTGCCGCCCCAGTTGAGCAGCCGCTGCTCCAGGGCCTCGGCCTGGTCGGGGAAATGCTCCCGGGCCCACATCAGCAGGAAGGGGCCGTCGGCATCGTTGTTGCCGGTGACGTACTCGCGCTCCACGCCACGCGAGAGCTCATCGCGGCAGTGGTCGAAGAGCCGGGTCATGGCGTCGCGGGTCATCTGGTGCCAGGCGTCCTGCTTGCTGTGGCGCCGGCCGCGGCCGCCGTAGTTGAGGTGCGAGAGGTAGAACTTGTCGACGTCATGCTCGTCGAGCAGGGCCAGGATATCGCCGAGCTGCTCGTAGTTCTCGCGGGTCAGGGTGAAGCGCAGGCCGACCTTGATGCCGCGCTCCTTGCACAGCTTCACCGCATGCATGGACTCTCGGAAGGCACCCTTCCGCTGGCGGATGACGTCGTGGGTCTCCTCGAGGCCATCGATGCTGATGCCCACGTAGTCATAGCCGACGTCGGCGATCTCGTCGATGTTCTCCTCGGTAATCAGGGTGCCGTTGGTGGAGAGTCCGGTGTAGATCCCCAGCTCCCGGGAGCGACGCGACAGCTCGAAGATGTCGGGCCGCATCAGCGGCTCGCCCCCGGAGAGGATCAGCGCCGGCACCCGGAAGGCGGCGAGGTCGTCGAGCACCGCATGCGCCTCGGCAGTGGAGAGCTCGCCGGCGAAGTCGATGTCCGCGGAGGTGGTGTAGCAGTGCTTGCAGGTCAGGTTGCAGCGGCGGATCAGGTTCCAGATCACCACCGGCCCGGGTGGCTTGCGCGCGGGCGGGATGGGGCCCGGCTCCATGAGGGTCTTGATGTAGCGGGTGACACGGAACATGGCGTTCTCCTGTCGTGGTTACGCCTGGGCGCGGCGCGCCAGGCGCAGCCCGGTCTTCTTGAGGATGCGCGTGCTGTAGAGGATGCGGTGGTCGCGGCACGCCTCGCCCAGGCGCTCGCGCAGCACCGCGGCCTGGCGCTCGACCTCCTCGCGGCTGTGGCCATGGAGCATGGCGAACAGGTTGTAGGGCCAGTGGGGCAGGTGCCGGGGGCGGCGATAGCAGTGGCTGACGCCCTCGATGGCGGCGACCTCGCGGCCCAGGCGTTCGATCTCGGCGTCGTCGACGTCCCACACCGTCATGCCGTTGGCCACGTAGCCGAGCCGATAGTGGTTGGGCACCGCGGCGACCCGGCGGATGACGCCGCTCTGCTGCATGGCCCGCATCCGCGCCAGCACCTCGGCGCCGTCGAGACCCACCTCGCGGCCCACCGCCCCCCAGGGATCCGGCACCAGCGGCAGGCCCGCCTGGGTGGCCAGCACGATGGCACGGTCGATGGCATCCAGGCCCTGGGCGTCGCGCCCGGCGCTCGCTTCCGCGTCCGGCCTAGACGGGCAGGTGGAGACGGACATGGAACTCCTCCTCCTTGGGCATGTTGTAGACGGGCAGGCCCGTGGCCGCCTCGATGCCGGCGAGGGTCGCCGGGATCGCCTCGGGGGTCTCGGTGGCCAGCACGAACCACATGTTGAGCGCATGCTCACGGCGGTAGTTGTGGGCCACCTCGGGGAAGGCGTTGACCGCCTCCGTGACCCGCTCGTAGGCCTCCTCGGGCACCGCCAGGGCGGCCAGAGTCAGGCCGCCGCCCAGGCGCTCGGCGTGGTACATCGGGCCGAAGCGGCTGAGCACCCCGCCCTCGCGCAGTCGCTCCAGGCGGTAGAGCAGGTCGCCCTCGGCGATGCCGAGCTCCGCGGCCACCGCCGCATAGGGGCGTGGCTCCAGGGGCAGGCCATCCTGCAGGCGATTGATCAGGCGGCGATCGATGGCGTCCAGGTCATCGAGGGTCATGCTGCCCCCTCGCGCACGTAGCGGCCACCGCACTGGCGATAGGCGTGGCTGCTGAACAGCACCCGGTGTTCCAGGTCGCCCAGGCCCAGGCGCTCGACGATGGCGGCAAGCTCGGCCTCGACCCGCTCGCGGCGGGCGCCATGGATCATGCAGAACAGGTTGTAGGGCCAGTCGGGCAGCCGCCGGGGACGACGATAGCAGAGTGTCACGGCGGTCTCGTGGGCCAGGCGGCGGCCCACCTCGGCGACCCGCTCGTCGGGCACGTTCCATACCACCATGGCATTGGCCTGGATGCCCAGGCGGCGATGCTTCACCACCAGCCCCAGGCGCTTGATCATGCCGTCAGCCTGCCAGCGGCGCACGCAGGCCATCACCTGATCCTCGGCCATGCCGGCCTGTTCGGCCAGGGTTCGCCAGGGGCGCGGGACAAGCGGCAGTCCCTGCTCGAGCAGGCCGCGCAGGCGGCGCTCGGCCTCGGCCGAGGGCGCATGGCGGGCGGCGCCGGTGGCGGCGAACTCCAGGTCGTCGACGGTCTTCATGCGCGCTCCAGCTCGGCCCAGGGAATGGGGAACGACAGGTCGATATGGTAGCCCTCGAGCATCGGCAGCCGCAGGATCGGCACGCCCAGGCATGCCTCCAGGGCGTCGAGCCGCGCCTCGAGCTCGGATTCGTCCGGTGCGGTCATCACGAACCACAGATTGAAGTCGTGTTCGCGGGCATAGTTGTGGTTGACGCCGGGGGCGGCGTTGATGAGCTCTGCGAAGGCATCGCGTTCGGCCTCGGGTACGGCCACGGCGGCCAGCAGACTGGCGCCGGCCCGGGCATGGTCGAACACCGGCCCCACCCGGCTCAGCACGCCCATGTCCTGCAGGCGCTCGAGGCGTGAGATCACCTCGTCCTCACTGCTGCCCAGGCGTTCGGCAATGGTGTGGAAGGGGCGGCTACAGACCGGCAGGCCACGCTGATAGCTGTCGACCAGACGACGGTCCAGCGCATCGAGCTTTCGGGCCTGGTGAGTCGGGTCTTGGCTGTTCGGGGCTTGGCAATGCATTGGCACAGCTCACTTGCGGCGGGTGGCGGCGGGCTTGCGCCCGCCGCCGGGTCCCGATCAGTAGATGTCTTTCTGAGTGTTGATCACGTTGAACTTGCCGGTCGGGGTGACCAGCCGCTCGTCCTTGATCACGTGCTTCAGCTCGCGGGTCTCGTCGTCGACCACCACGATCGCGGAGGTGTCATCCATGGTGTTCCACACGGAGAACCACACCTCGTCGCCGGCCTGGTTGTACTCCGGCTGCACTACGCGCTTGGGCCCCTCACCCACATCGGCCCACTCGGCGATCGGCAGCACATCGTAGCCGGCCTCCAGGTCGTTGATGTCGTAGACCGCCACGCTCTGGCTGATCGCCTCGTTGGGGTTGAGCGCGGTGTCGACGTAGAGGTTGTCGGACTCCGGATGGGTCTTGATGAACAGCGAGCCGCCGCCCTGGCCTTCCAGGGTGCGTACCACCTTCCAGGCGTTGTCCGGATGCCCTTCCGGGTCGGTGCCGATCAGCTGGATGGTGGCGTCGCCCAGGTGGCTGGTGGCCCACACCGGCCCATGCTCGGGGTCGACGAAGTTGGCGCCGCGGCCCGGGTGCGGGATCTTGCCCACGTCGACGATCGCCTCGAGCTCACGCTCCTGGGCATCGATCACCACGATCTGGTTGGACTCGTTGGCCGCGGTGAGGAAGTAGCGACCCGAGGCGTCCCAGCCGCCGTCGTGCAGGAAGCGCGAGGTGTCGATCTCGACGGTGGAGAGGGCGTCCAGGTTCTCGTAGTTCACCAGGCGGACCTTGCCGGTCTCCTTGATGTTGACGATGAACTCCGGGTGCTGGTGGGAGGCCACGATGGCCGCCACGCGGGGCTCCGGGTGGTACTCCTGCTCGCCGACGGTCATGCCGCGGGTGGCCACGATCTTCTTCGGCTCCAGGGTCTGGCCGTCCATGATCACGTACTGGGGCGGCCAGTAGGCACCGGCGATGGCCAGGTCATCCTCGTAGCCCTCGAACTTGGAGGTCTCGACGGAGCGAGCCTCCATGCCGATCTTGATGGTGGCGACGATGCTCGGGTCTTCCATCCACAGGTCGATCATGTCGATCTTGGCGTCGCGACCGATGACGAACAGGTAGCGGCCGGAGGCGGACATGCGCGAGATATGCACCGCATAGCCGGTGTCGAGGATCTTGACGATCTCCTTGGAGGCGCCGTCGATCAGGGCGATCTGGCCGGCGTCACGCAGGGTGACCGAGAACAGGTTCTCGATGTCCAGGTCGTTCATCTGCTCGGTGGGGCGATCCTCGGGGGCGACCAGCACCTCCCAGGTCTCCTTCATGTCGGCCATGCCGAATTCGGGAGGCTGCGGCGGCTCGTGCATGATGTACTTGGCCATCAGCTCGACCTCATCCTCGGTCAGGTCGCCCGAGGTGCCCCAGTTGGGCATGCCGGCCGGAGAGCCGTAGTGGATGAACGCCTTGAGGTACTCGATACCACGTTCCTGGGTGATATCGGTGGTCAGCGGCTTGCCGGTGGCGCCCTTGCGCAGCACGCCGTGGCAGCCGGCGCAACGTTGGAAGTAGATCTCCTTGGCCTTCTCGAACTCCGCATCGGTCAGGTCCGGCGCGCCGGGGGTGCGAACCACCTTCGCCGAGCCCGGATCCACGGCGGACTCGGTGCCCTGATAGGCGGCCTGGGTCTCGTCGAGATCCTTCTTGCCATCCTGGGCGTAAGCCGCGGTAATACCCAGTGCGACGGTGGTGACCGCCACGGCCAGGGGCTTGAGATACCAGTCTTTCTTCATCATCGTTCCACCTCTGTCATGATCCTTGAGTGCGCTGTCGCCAGGACATGGGCGAGTCATTGTTGTATTTCTCAATGGTGTACTTCGCCGGACGGCCAGCCGGCATCACATGGCCGATGACCTTCCTGCGCAGAGAGTGGCCCAATAACGCGCATAATTCATGCTCCTTTAATGCTCTCAGGCCCTCTATCCGGGGAGACATTGACCTGTATCAAAGCACGGAACGGCTACCCACAAAGGGAAATTGAGCGCTTTTGGCTTTGCTGATAAGCACAAGCATAGGAGACTTTCGTTGACGCCAATCAATGCGCGCCGACGCCCGGGCAGGGACACTCTCCCCAGCCCTTACCTCAGGAGTCGCCATGTTGCCGCCCCTTAACCTACGCTTCGCGCTGCTGGCCATGGTCTGTGCACTGCCCCTCGTCGCCCAGGCCGAGACGCCACTCTCCGCCGAACGCGAGGCCGAACTCGAGACCCTGCTCTATCAGGACTGCGGCTCCTGCCACGGCATGACCCTGCGCGGCGGCCTGGGGCCTGAACTGCCCAGGTCGCGCATGAATGCCTACAGCCAAGACGGCCTGGCCGCGCTGATCCTCCACGGCGTCGAGGGCACCGCCATGCCGGGCTGGGAGGGGCTGCTGACCGAGCAGGAGGCCCTGTGGCTCGCCGACCACCTGCAGAACGACAACCCCCTGGATGAGTAACGTCCTTCCCGATCACAAGGAGTGACCATGATCGCCCCTGCCCTTCTCAAGCCCCTCGCCGCCCTCTCCTTCGCCGCCCTGATAGCCGGCTGCCAGGCGACCCCGACCACTGAGCTGCGTGGTACCGGCGACCTCGGTGTGGTGGTGGAGCGCGCCACCGGCAGCCTGGCGGTGGTGGATACCAGCGAGCGCCGCGTCCTCGACCGGGTCGAGGGCCTCGGGGATCTCTCCCACGCCTCGGTAAAGTTCTCCCGTGACGCCCGCTACGCCTTCGTGTTCGGCCGCGATGGCGGCCTCAGTCGGGTCGACCTGCTTACCGGCGAGATCACTCACCGGGTGATCCAGTCCGGCAACAGCATCGGCGGCGCCGTCTCCCAGGATGGCGCGCTGGTGGCGGTGGCCAACTACGAGCCGGGCGGCGTGAAGATCTTCGACAGCGAGACCCTGGAGGAAGTCGCCGATATCCCCGCCATCTGGACCGACGAGAAGGGTGAGGAGCAGCGATCCAAGGTGGTGGGCCTGGTGGATGCCCCCGGCAACCGCTTCGTCTACAGCCTGTTCGAGGCCGGCGAGATCCACCTGATCGACATGCACGGCGATACCCCCGAGGTGACGCGCTTCACCGATATCGGCAAGGAGCCCTACGACGCCCTGATCGGCCCCAACGGGCGCTACTATATCGCCGGGCTGTTCGGCGAGGATGGCCTGGCGATGCTCGACCTGTGGCACCCGGAGCAGGGCGTCACGCGCATCCTGCCCGACTATGGCCGCGGCGAGGAGCGCCTGCCGGTCTACAAGATGCCCCACCTGGAGGGCTGGACTCTGGCCGGCGACGAGGCCTGGCTGCCGGCGGTAGGCCGCCACGAGGTGCTTGTCGCCGACAGCGACGACTGGTCACTGGTCGACCGTATCCCGGTCCATGGCCAGCCGATCTTCGTGATGCGCCGCCCCGACGAGCGCCAGATCTGGGTGAACTTCGCCCATCCCGACAACGACGTGGTGCAGGTGATCGATACCGAGTCCCGCGAGGTCGTCGCCACCCTCACCCCCGGCGAGGCCGTTCTGCACATGGAGTTCACCCCCAAGGGAGAGCAGGCCTGGGTCTCGGCCCGGGACAGTGACCGGGTAGTGGTCTACGACACCCGCACCCTGGAGGAGGTCGCACGGCTCGACAGCGAGTCGCCCAGCGGCATCTTCTTCACCGACCGGGCGCACCGTATCGGGCTCTGAGAACCCGGCCACCCAATCGAGTAGGAGGGGGAGTC
>NZ_AXCA01000198.1:0-17795 GCF_000475415.1 Halomonas sp. PBN3
CAAGTCCGACAGACTGCTAGCAGAAACAAGATGTGGTCGTACCCCGTCACCATGTGCTTGGCGCCGAGGTAGATGAACGACATCAGGTGGATGCCGTAGATCTCCTGGATATAGCCCTTGTCGCCTTCCGCGACGGCATGGGCCAGGGCATCGCCGCTGGCTCCTAGGAGCAATACCAGCAGGGCGAACAGGGTCAGGGCGAAGTGTCGGGCCTTGTCAGGCACGCCGCACACGCCCCTCATCGATGAGGGAAACATGAAACTCTCCACGGTTTAGGTATCGAATCATGGTCACCCAGCGGGCGACCCCGGTCATGCCGCGATGACCGGCCGTGGAGGACGCTCGAGCCGGAAGGCACGGCGAAGCGGGCGGCCATCCCGCTGCTGCCTCCGGATGGTGCTGGGGATCAGGGGCGCCACGACGATCCCGTCCGTGACCCGACCCGCCGTCTCGTGGAAGTGGCTACCGCTGTCATGCGGCAGCGGCTGGTGGTCGGTCGACACATGCGCGTGGCCGTGCGCATGGCCATGCACTGCCTGGAGTTCTCCCTGAAGCGAGTGCTCGACCGCTGCCGAGTCGACCAGCCCATGCGCGCGTATCTCGCCGATGCCGGACATGACCAGCCCCTGCGCGATCAGCAGCAGCAGGATCAGGTGACCGAGGCGATGGCACAGGCGGTTGAGCATAGGGACAGATCAGCACCAGAGCGGAAAACCGGGAGTTAGGCGCTATCGGGCCGTTTCCCCATGGGGCATTGGCACGACAGCGCCCGGGAGCTTAACATCCCCCCCAGGGGGATAGGAATACCAACAAGGAACGGACCATGACATCACACACCCACCAGTCGCATCCCGACATTATCAAGCGCCTGAAGCGTGCGGGCGGGCACTTGGAGAGCGTGACCCGGATGATCGAGGACGGGCGCCCTTGCCTGGAGTTGGCCCAGCAGCTTCACGCCGTGGAGAAGGCGATTCAGCAGGCCAAGCGGACCCTCATTCAGGATCATATCGACCACTGCCTGGACGCAGCGATCGCCCCCCAGGACCCGGCGCAGAGCGCCCACGTCGACGACTTCAAGGCGATCGTTCGCTACCTGTAACCGCTCTCTCGTCGCAAGGAGAACCGCATGCTCGAAGTGCTGAGTCACCGTCGCTACCGCCACCTGTTCCTGGCCCAGGTCACCGCCCTCGCCGGCACCGGGCTGACGACGGTCGCCCTAGCGCTGCTGGCTCATGACCTGGCGGCGGGACAGGCGGGTGTCGTTCTGGGCACGGCACTGGCCATCAAGATGGTGGCCTATGTGTGCATCGCACCACTAGCCGGGGCCTACGCCTCCCGTCTGCCGCGCCGCACGCTGCTGGTCGGCCTGGACCTGCTGCGGGCCTCCGTGGTCTGTGCGTTGCCCTTCGTCGCCGAAGTCTGGCAGATTTATGTGCTGATTTTCCTGCTCAACGCCGCCTCGGCAGGCTTCACCCCGGTCTTTCAGGCGACGATCCCAGATCTCCTCGAGGACGAGAGGCAGTACACCCGGGCGCTGTCGCTGTCGCGACTCGCCTATGACCTCGAGAACCTGCTAAGCCCCATGGCAGCCGCGGTGCTGCTGATGGTGATGAGCTTCGATGTGCTGTTCCTGCTCAACGGCCTGGCCTTCCTGATCTCGGCCGGCCTGGTCGTCTCGGTGGTGCTGCCGTCGCCCCAGGCGGCGGAGGACGAGTCGCCGAGCGTGTGGCGCAAGGTCTCCCACGGCATGAGAATCTACCTGAAGACGCCTCGGCTGCGCGGGCTGCTGGCCCTGAACATGGCAGTTTCGGCCGCAGGGGCCATGCAGATCGTCAATACCGTGGTCTACGTCCGCTCCACCCTTGGCCTGGGCGAGCAGGCGGTCGCCATGGCCTTCGCGGCGGTGGGGGGCGGTTCGATGCTGGTGGCCCTGCTACTGCCGAAGGTTCTGGAGCGCGTGCGTGAGCGCCCGGTCATGCTCGCGGGCGGTACGTTGATGACGGTGAGCCTGTTCCTTGGGCTGCTCGCTCCCGGATTTATCGGCCTGATGGGGCTGTGGTTTCTGCTAGGCGCCGGCGCCTCGCTGGTCATGACGCCCACCGGTCGCCTGCTCAAGCAATCGTGTCACTCAGAGGACCGGCCGGCGTTGTTCGCCGCGCAGTTCTCTCTGTCGCATGGCTGCTGGCTGGTGGCCTATCCGCTGGCCGGCTGGTTCGGGTCGCAGGCGGGCCTGATCGAGACCTTCGCCCTGCTGGGGACGATTGCTCTGGTGTCTACGGCGCTCGCGACCCGTGTCTGGCCGTCACGGGACCCGGTGGCGCTCGAGCATGACCATGCTCCTGTGGAGCACTCCCACCTGCATTACCATGACGACCACCACCAGCATGAACATGAGGGCTGGGAGGGGCCTGAACCGCATCGCCATCCTCACCATCACCCGAGGGGCAGGCATCGGCACATCTTTGTCATCGATGGCCACCACACGAAATGGCCGTCGTGACATGACAAAGAGGCACAAGGAACGTTTGTATGACCATTTTGGCCGACAACATTCTTCACCTACCGGAATACCGCATCCTGGGTACAAAGACGGAAGAGCATGATCTCCACTTTCAGCTTGAAGCTCCGGTCCCGGTGGCCTGCAAGGAGTGCGGCGTAGAGGGAGAGTTCGTCAGGTTCGGCAAGCGCGATGTGGCTTACCGAGATCTACCCATCCACGGCAAGCGTGTCACTCTATGGGTGGTCCGTCGTCGCTACACTTGCCGGGCCTGCGGAAAGACATTTCGCCCAGCGCTTCCCGAGATGATGGACAACCAGCGCATGACCCGGAGGTTATACAACCACGTCGAGAAGGAAGCCTTTAACCACCCCTACGCCTACGTTGCCGATACCACGGGGCTCGACGAGAAGACCATCCGCGAGATCTTTAGGAAGAAGGCCGAGTTCTTGGCGGCTTGGCACCGCTTTGAGACGCCCCGTTTTTTGGGCATCGATGAGCTGTACCTGAACCGTCGCTACCGCTGCATCCTGACCAATCTGGAGGAACGCACCCTGCTGGACCTACTGCCCGGCCGACAGCAGGACGCAGTAACAAGGCGACTCATGAACATGACCGACCGCCACAAGGTAGAGATCGTCAGCATGGACATGTGGAAGCCCTACCGTCGCGCCGTTCAGGCGGTATTGCCACAGGCTCGTATCGTGGTCGATAAGTTCCATGTGGTGCGCATGGCCAACGAGGCGCTAGAGAAGATTCGCAAGGGCCTCAGGAAAGACCTGACAGCCAATCAACGGCGAACTCTCAAAGGTGACCGGAAGATCTTGCTGAAGCGGGCTCACGACCTCACAGACCGCGAACATCTCATCATGGAAACCTGGACGGGAGCCTTCCCCCAACTCCTGGAGGCCTATGAGCACAAAGAGCGGTTCTTCCACATCTGGGACTGCACCAGCCGGCGCGATGCCGAGAAGGCGCTGGCACGCTGGATTGACGACATTCCGCAAGGGCAGAAGGAGGTCTGGAAGGATCTCGTCATTGCCGTCAGTGGCTGGCGAGAGGAGATGCTGACCTACTTCGAGACCGACATCCCGATCACCAACGCCTTCACGGAGTCGATCAACCGCTTGGCCAAGGACAAGAACCGCGATGGCCGAGGCTATTCGTTCGAGGTGATGCGAGCCCGGATGCTCTACACCACCAAGCATAAGAAGAAAGCGCCGCAGGCCAAGGAATCCCCGTTCCTAGGCAGAGCCACCATGACCTACAACATGGGTCTCCCCGAGGCCGAGAAGAACTACGGCGTCGATCTCTCAACCTTCTGGGAGGATTAAGGGTTCAGGGAGCAGGGAGGCTCTATAAACCATTTAATCCGGATACCTCCGTTTTTTTTACCACTCATCCAGCACATAGTGGAGGTGGAGCTTCGTCAACAAGGGAAAAAGCACACCGGCAACAACATAGCAAAATCCTGCCTACACTGGGCTTTGATAGAGCCTCGATGTTGCTTTAACCATGGCTTCGCGGGAACGTGCCCTGTGGCGTGGGAGCTTGACAAGAAATCAGCCATTGGGGCACAAAAAATTGAACTAAAACACCGCCGGATGGTTGGCGGTACTCTTTTAATGAGTAGGCCACCTAGCTGCGCATTAGAATGCACGAGATTCTGAAGAAGCGCCCCAGCGATCCTACTCGCCAGGGCGCCGCTGTGCTGATGTATTGAACGCTACTCAGTCGCGGTCAGTCACCATTGCCCACTCGCAGGGCCACGAAATAGGCACGGCCGTCGCGGTTGAGAAGAACCGGCACCGTTTGGTCGTCCGGCAGGTTGGTCAGCAACTCCGTCAGCTGTTCCGGGCTCTCTATCGGTTGCTGGCCCAGGCTGACCAGCACATCGCCGGGGCGAATGCCGGCGGCAGCGGCATGGCCGGTCGGATCGACCTTGGCGATGCGCACCCCGTGATCAATGCCAAGCCGGCGCTTCTCCATGCTACTCAGCGGCTGAACCACGATCCCGAGGCGCACCGGGTCGCCCTCGGCCTGATCGGCACCGGCATCCGGCCACTCGCCAACTTCCACCGTGATGGTCTCCTGCTGACCATCGCGCAGCACCCTGAGCTCGACCTCTTCCCCCGGACTCGTCTGACCGACCAGGCGCGGCAGCGTGGTGGAGTGGTCCACTTCCTGGCCGTTCACCTCAAGGATGACATCACCGGCCTTGAGGCCGCCTTCCGCCCCAGGGCTGCCGGGCTCAAGCTCGGCGATCAAGGCACCCTCGGCCTGTTCCATGCCGAAGGACTCCGCCAGGTCCTTGGACACCGGCTGGATGCTGACCCCCAGCCAGCCGCGGCTCACGTAACCCTCTTCGCGCAGCTGGTTGGCGACATCCAGTGCTACATCGATGGGGATGGCGAAGGAGAGGCCCATGTAGCCACCGCTGCGGGTCAAGATCTGGGAGTTGATGCCCACGACTTCACCATCCAGGTTGAAGAGCGGTCCTCCGGAGTTACCCGGATTAATCGCCACGTCGGTCTGGATGAAGGGGACATAGACGTCCTGAGGCAGGGTGCGGTTGATGGCGCTGATGATCCCGGACGTCACCGAGTGATCGAAGCCGAAGGGGGAGCCGATGGCGGCGACCCACTGGCCGACCTTGAGATCGGTGGACTCACCGAGCTCCAGGGTCGGCAGATTGTCCGCCTCGACTTTGAGGACCGCCACGTCGGTTTTTTCATCAGCACCGACCAGCTCAGCCTCGAGCTCACGCCGGCCATTCAGGCGCACCAGGATCTTATCGGCGTCCTTGACCACGTGGGCGTTGGTCATGATGTAGCCGTCTTCATCGAAGATGAAGCCCGATCCCAGTGACTGACGTGGCTCCTCATTGCGATTGGGCGCACCGCCGGGTGGCATCGGGATGCGGTCGCCGAAGAACTCTCGAAAGATCTCCGGCACCTCCTGCCCCCCAAACTGCCGAGAGGATGTCATGGACCTCTCGATCTCCCGTGAGGTGGAGATGTTGACGACGGCTGGCGCGGCCTTGTCGACCAACTCTGTGAAGTCTGGCAGCCGTGGTTCGGCGAGGGCTGGCGTCGCCAGCATCAAGAGTAAAGCTAGGCTCATCAGCCAGGTGTGCGGGTGAGGCTTAGGTATCACAATGGGCTCCTTCCGGGGCATGGGAGATGGTAACCATGTCTGGTACAGCGCCCACTATGCAAAGTTCCATACGCTTAGCCTTGGCTCGGTCTTCATTAGAATTCGGGCTTGAAGCTTGAGTTGCTATAGGTTTTATACTGCCGGGTCTCCAGGTGACACCACAAGGACGACGCATGGAACATCATCACGATCATCCCCATCTTGACCCCACCTCTGGTGACCGTCGGGTGAGCATCGCCATCTGGGCCAACGGGATATTGACCGTTGCTCAGATTGTTGGGGGTATCCTGGCGGGAAGCCTCTCGCTGATCGCGGATGCGCTGCATAATTTTTCCGACATGGCGGCGCTCGTCATTGCCTTTGCGGCCCGCAAGATAGCAAGACGACCGCCAGACTCACAGATGACGTTTGGCTATGGACGAATCGAGATTGTGGCGGCGCTGATCAACTACACTACTCTCATTCTTGTTGGGTTTTATCTAATTTATGAAGGCGTGATGCGCATGATCGACCCGCCAGCGGTTCAGGGCTGGATCATCGTTGTCATCGGTGCCGTCGCCTTAGCAGTCGACGCGCTCACGGCCTTGCTTACCTGGTCGATGCAAAAGCATAGCGTCAATATTCGGGCCCTGTTTCTGCACAACCTATCTGATGCGCTTGCGTCCCTCGCCGTGATCATTGGGGGCTCGCTGATTCTGCTATACGACATGCGCTGGGTAGACCCCGCGATTACGATCGGCATTGCGCTCTATATTCTTTATCTCGCCTTTACGGAGATTGGTGGCCCTATCCGGACACTGATGTTGGGATCGCCACCCGATATCGACGGCCAATCAGTCATTGATGCGCTGCGTGACGTCGAGGGTGTCCAGGATGTACATCATGTCCACCTATGGCAAATGCAGGAAAGCACTGCCGCGCTTGACTGTCACGTGGTGCTCACGGAAGCCGGCTGGCAGCAGCTTGAGGCGATCAAGGCGGATATCAAGGCTCAGCTAAAAGCGCGCTTTGACATTGGCCACTCCAGCTTGGAATTCGAGCATATTGATCATGCGCATCAGAGAGCCAATCTTTATGGGCATGGATGACACGTCACTATTCGCCGACTTAGGCACCCAACAGCGGTTGAGATCTACTCAGCAGCTCTCTGGTCTTGCTTTCCGCTTAACCACTTGAATTGGAGAAGTCAATGTACAAAAAAGCGACGTTTATCCTGGTTGGCGCGTTGATGCTGACCGCCCTCATCGTGATCGTAGCGAGACCCTCGTTGTTGGGCATGGGCGCCGAGGCGGCCAGCCAGGATGGCGCTCAGGCCGAAAACTCTCTGGTGCGCTCACACTCGCCTATTCTGGGGCCGGAAGAAGCGCCGGTGACCATCGTGGAGTTCTTCGACCCGGCCTGTGAGGCCTGCCGTGCCTTCTATCCGCTGACCAAGCGCATCCAGGAAGAGTATCCCGACCAGGTGCGGTTGGTGGTGCGCTACACGCCCTTCCACGGAGACGTGTCCGATACCGCCATTCGCGTGCTGGAAGTCGCCAGGCGCCAGGACGTCTTCCAGCCGGTGCTGGAGGCGTTGCTGGCCCGGCAGAGCCAGTGGGCGGCTCATGGCAGCTTCGATGAGGCCGCTATTCTGGATATCGCCAGCGAGGCCGGTCTGGACAGGGCTGCAGCAGAGGAACAACTTGACTCCCCCGAGGTACAAGCGGTCATTGACCAGGACAAGGAAGACGTCAAGGCCAACCAGATCCGCCAGACGCCGACCTTTTTCGTCAATGGTGAGCTGTTGGACCCCTTCGGCATGCAGGAACTGGTCGACGCCGTCAATCGTGAGGTGACCGAGGTCGCTGGCGAGGACGATGCGTCATGACACGGCGCTGGTTGCTGCTAGGATTGGTGGGTCTGGGCCCTCTGCTGGCCGAGGCCCATTGGCAAGAGAACACCTTGCTATCCCCGAGCGAACCGGCATCGACCAGGGCACAGGCTCTCACACAGAGGGGCTCAGCGCCCTTGGCCGTTCAGCCACCCGAGAGCGTCGCCCAGGAGCTAACCGTGGCGCCTGGGGATACCCTGAACGCACTGCTGCAGCAGCTTGGCGTGAATGCCGAGACGCGCACCCAAGCGTCGACATCGCTGGCGGAGAGGTTCGACCCAAGACGCTTGCGGCCTGGAGACCGTCTCACTGTCACCTCTCTGACGACCGGACAGCCGGTGTCGGTGGCCATCGAGCGTGACTCGGGTATTCAATACGTCGTTACACTGGGGGAGCGGCCGTCGACGCGGATTGTCCCGCCTCGTCTCGACACCCTGACTCTGGGCCGTGAAGTGGACATCGAAACGTCACTTTATGCCGCCTTGGCGGCAGAGGGGATACCCACGCGTTTCGCCATGGACCTCGAGGTGCTGCTAGGCGGACTCATGGACACAGCCCGAGATATCTCGGGCGCGGAGCGCCTGCAGTTACTGTGGGAAGAGGATCGCCGAGAGGATGGCACGCGAGTCGGGCCTCCCCGTCTGACCTATATGGGATTGGCTGACCCGTCGGCACGACTGGAGATGGTATGGCCGACGGACCAGAGAGCCACCGTGATGCTCTTCAAGGACGGTAGCCTTGTGGAGACGAAGCGGTTCCCGGTGCTCGGCGCACGCCTGACGTCCGCCTTCGGCAATCGACGCCATCCCGTTTACGGTGGGGTACGTCGTCATGACGGCGTCGACCTTGCCGCCCCTCGCGGCACCCCAGTCATGGCGACGGCGCCGGGGCGGGTCTCCTTCGTCGGTCGCCGGGGAGGTTATGGTCGTGTCGTGGAGGTAGAGCACGAGAGGGGCACTCTCAGTCGCTATACGCATCTCAGTCGCTTCGCCTCCGGCCTGTCGGTCGGGGACGCCATCAATGCCGGCGACACGCTGGGTGAAGTCGGGGCCTCCGGACTCACCACGGGGCCCAACCTGCACTACGAAGTGAGAGTGGGTGACCGACCTGTCGATCCCCTGGAGGAGGGGCAGCGCATCATTCTGGGGGAGTCACCGACACCCCAGGATTATCGAAGCGCGCTCTTCGAGGCTCGTGGTCGTCTGAAAAAAGCCATCGGTACGTCTGGTCTGGTCGCCTTGGATAATCGATAGGCCGCCAGGCTGGCTTGTTGTATGAGACGCAGCGGTGGCCATATAATGGCTATCGTCGTGTGACTCAACATTCCCTGCAGTACCAACCCTCCAAAGGGGAAGGGTCTATGGAAGGTGTCTCTCCAGTCACGCTGGGGTTTTTGGGTAGTCTTGCCGCCGGTTCGATGACCGCGATCGGAGCGCTACCTATCCTGATCAGCAAGGCGCCCGATCGTGCCGTTCGCGACCTGGCACTCGGATTCGCCGCCGGTGTCATGCTGGCGGCGTCCTTCTTTTCACTGATCATTCCCTCCCTGGAAGCCTCTGGACTGCGCTATGGCGGTAGCGTCTTGCCTGCCGTCATTGCCTGCGCGTCGATACTGATGGGGATGGGGCTGGTCGCCCTGCTGAATGAGCGACTCCCCCACGAGCATTTCGAGCAGGGGCGTGAAGGGCCACAGGCAGCATCGCTTCGCCGAATCTGGCTGTTCATCATTGCCATCACGATCCACAACCTGCCAGAGGGTCTGGCGGTTGGTGTGGCTTTTGGAGCAGGGGGAAGCGAAGGGGGACTTCCCCTTGCCATCGGTATCGGCCTGCAGAATGCGCCGGAAGGCCTGGCGGTGGCAGTGGCACTGCTGGGTGAAGGCTATTCACGCTGGCGATCCTGGACCATTGCCTCCCTCACCGGGCTGGTAGAGCCGCTGGGTGGCCTGCTAGGTGCGGGAGTCGTCAGCATGTCACAAGTGCTGCTCCCCTGGGGGCTGGCCTTCGCCGCCGGCGCCATGCTCTATGTCATCAGCCATGAGATCATTCCCGAGACCCACCGAAGTGGCCACCAGAACAAGGCGACGTTGGGGCTCTCGGTGGGGTTGGTACTCATGCTGTTCCTGGATGTCTCGCTGGGCTAGCTTGCCGACCCTTCCAGGCGCCTACCCCAGGTCGTGAGCGCCTCCGTGGGCCTGGTCGCTGATACAAAGCTGATGATCGCTCAACACTTCGATGATCCGGCAGCTTTCGACCTTCCCCCCGGCACACTGGCTGACCATCCGTTTGAGCTCGTCACGCAGTGCGGAGAGCCGCTGCAACCGCGACTCGACCTCCTCCAGGTGGTGCTTGGCAATGGCGTCGACCTCCTGACACGGCATGTCGGGCTGGTCTGACATGGCCAGCAGTTCACGCACCGCTTCCACCGAGAAGCCGAAGTCCCGAGCATGGCGAATGAAGGTCAGCCGCCTGACGGCCTCCTCTCCGTAGCGGCGTTGACCGCCCTCGGTACGTGTCGCGTCGCTCACCAGCCCGATGCTCTCGTAATAGCGAACCGTTTCGGGCTTGCAGCCGGCACGCCGGGCCAGTTCGCCGATGCCGATTGCATCGCTCGTCTCCGCCATCCTGAAGCCCTCCTGAATGGCTTGAATCTATAGTTGCTACAAGGTTTATCCTTCAGAAGATAACCCATCGCCAGGAGTGTCACCATGGAAAATTCGACATCCACGGCAACGTCAGTGGGCTTCACGCTACGAGTCGAAGGCATGGACTGTGGTGGCTGCGAGCGCAAGGTCGAAGCCGCGCTGGGCCGCCTGGAGGGCATCGAGGCGGTATCGGCCAGTTCGGTGACCGGGTCGGTCACCGTACACCCCCAACCACACTCGGCCCCGTCTCACCAGACGATCGAACGGATCCTTAACGAGCTTGGCTACCGGCTTGCCGCCGATACCGAGAAGGATGGGTCAGATACCCCCCCAGCGCCCTGGTGGCAGACCGCGAAAGGACGCCTGGTGCTCGTCACGGGGGGCCTGCTGGCTCTGGCCTTGGTCCTTCGCATGACCTGGCCGGTACTGGGAGGCTGGCCCTTCGTCGCCGCCACCCTGGTGGGTCTGGTGCCCATCGCACAGGGCGCCTGGGGCGCACTGAAGATGCGCAACCCCTTCACCATCGAGATGCTGATGAGCATCGCCGCCCTGGGCGCCCTGGCTATCGACGCCGCCGCCGAAGCGGCGGTGGTGGTCTTCCTGTTCGCCGTGGGCGAACTGCTGGAGGGCGTGGCCGCCTCACGGGCGCGACGCAGCATCTCGGCCCTGGCGGACCTGACGCCGTCCACGGCGAGGCTGATGGAGGATGGGGATACTCGTGAGGTCTCGGCCGCCTCGCTCACGCCTGGGCAGCGAGTCCTGGTGCGACCGGGCGACCGCGTGCCCTGCGATGGGCGTATTCTGACCGGCGAATCCGACCTGGATGAGTCACCGATCAACGGGGAGTCGGTGCCCCGCTCGCGTGCCCCGGGGGACGACGTCTTTGCCGGCACGGTCAACCTCGATGCCGCCCTGGAGGTGGAGGTAACCCGCGGCGCCGAGGACAACACCATCGCCCGGGTGATCCGCCTGGTGGAAGAGGCCCAGGCCGCCAAGGCGCCGGTGGCGCGCTTCATCGATCGCTTCGCGTTCTACTACATGCCGGCGGTGGTGGGGCTCGCCCTGCTGATGGCGGTGGTGCCGCCGCTGGTCTCGACCATGGCCTGGTCGGAATCGGTCTATCGCGCCCTGGCCTTGCTGTTGATCGCCTGCCCCTGTGCCCTGGTGATCTCGACCCCCGCGGCGATCGCTGCCGGCCTCTCGGCGGGCGCCCGGCGGGGCCTGCTGATCAAGGGCGGCGCGGTACTCGAACAGCTGGGCAAGCTGCGCACGGTGGCGTTGGACAAGACCGGCACCCTCACCGCCGGCACTCCCCGTGTCACAGACGTGGAGGACTGGGCCACCGGCCAGGGCGAAAACGAGATCCTGAGGCTGGCAGCCGCGATGGAACGTGATTCTAGCCATCCCATCGCCACGGCCATCCTCGCCCATGCGCAGCAACAGGGCCTGTCGCTTCCCCTGGCCAGCGAGAGCCGCGCCCTGTCGGGCTTGGGCGTCGCCGGCCGGGTCGAGGGGCGCGAGCTGGGCCTGGTCACGCCTCGCCACCTGGCCGAGCGAGTCACGCTGGATCATGACCTGAACGTCCGGATCGCCGAGCTGGAGGGTGCCGGCAAGAGTCTCGCCCTGCTGGTCGAGAGCGAGCGTCCCCTGGGACTGATCGCCGTTCGCGATGAGCCGCGTGAGGACGCCCGGGAGGGGCTCGCCGCCCTGTCACGTCTCGGCGTCGAGGCCGTCATGCTCAGTGGTGACAATGCGCGTACCGCCGCTGCCATCGGTGGCTCGCTGGGCATCGAGGCCCATGGCGAGCTGATGCCCGAGGACAAGGCCCGGCGCGTGCAGCAATGGCAGGCCACCGGACGCGGGCCGGTCGGCAAGGTGGGCGACGGGATCAACGATGCCCCGGCACTGGCGGCGGCCGATGTCGGCATCGCCATGGGCGGCGGCACCGACGTGGCACTGGAAACGGCGGATGCGGCCCTGCTCAAGAACCGCGTCACCGGCATCGCCGAGCTGATCGACCTGTCTAGGGCCACGCTGCGCAACGTCAAGACCAACGTCGCCCTGGCGCTGGGCCTGAAGGCTATCTTCCTGGTGACCACGGCGCTGGGCATCACCGGCATGTGGATCGCGGTGATGGCGGATACCGGTGCCACCGTGCTGGTGACCCTGAACGCCATGCGGCTGCTGGGCTATCGCTTCTCACCAGGGACCGCCATGAGCGGCTCGGCAAGCCCGCGCTACCAGGCAGCCACGTCATGAGAACGAAACGGATAGCGATGGCGCCGCAGAGCCGCTACTGGTTGGCACTGGCCGTTATGGTCGGCCTGGCCGACCAGGTCATCAAGGGACTGGTGCAGGCGCTGATGCCGTATGGCCAGACCATCCCGCTGACCCCATTCTTCAACTGGGGTCACTGGTGGAACACGGGGGCGGCCTTCAGCTTCCTCGCCGATTCAGGTGGCTGGCAGCGCTACCTCTTCCTCTGCCTGACAGGAATAGCGGCTATCGTGCTGACGTTCCTGTTGTGCAGGCCCAGGCCCCGCCTGGAGGCGCTGGGGTACAGCTTGATGCTGGGTGGCGCGCTGGGTAATGGCATCGACCGCCTGGCGCGAGGGTATGTGGTGGACTACCTGGACATCTACTGGCGAGAGTGGCACTGGCCCGCCTTCAACCTGGCGGATATCGCCCTGTTCCTGGGTGTCATTACCTTTGCGATGGCGGCCTTGCATGAACGTCCCTCCCCCAGGTTGTCCGAGTGACGGCATGGATGCACAGAACCCGCCAGTCCGGGACATGACGCTTTTCGGACGGCTCTCTCCGGTCCTCGGCTGTTTGCTGGCCCTGACCGCCGGAGGGTTGACCACCCTTAGTGCCGCGCCCTTCACGCTGTGGTGGCTGGGCCCGGTGGCGGTGGCCCTGGTCTATGTCGGCATCCATGCCCTGACACCCGCTCAAGCCGCCCTCCGCGGTTGGTGCTATGGCGTGGGCCTGTTCGGCTCCGGTACCTCCTGGGTCTTCGTCGCGATCCACGACTATGGCGATACGGGGGCGCTCCTGGCGCTCTTCCTCACCGGTGTGTTCGTGGCCAGCCTGGCGCTGTTCTATGCCGTGCCCTTCTGGCTCTATCGCCGCGTCACGGGCCCACGCCTGGCCTTCCTCAGCTTCGCCGGCGCCTGGGTACTCAGCGAGTGGCTGCGCACCTGGCTGTTTACCGGGTTTCCCTGGCTGCTGCTGGGCACGTCCCAAGTGGACTCGCCGCTGGCGGCCTGGGCCCCGGTGGGCGGCGTCTATTTCCTGTCGCTGATCACCGCCCTGACAGGCACCCTGGGCGTGGAGCTCCTGCGCCGCCGCTGGTGGGCCGCGGCGCCCATCGCCGCTCTCTGGCTGACTCCCCTGGCCCTGCCGTCCCAGTGGACCTCGCCGGCCGGCGAGCCGCTGGGAGTCGCCCTGCTGCAGGGCAACCTGGACCAGTCGATCAAGTGGACGCCCGAGGGCCAGCGTGAGGCGGCCAGTATCTACACGGTGTTGACCCTTGCCCAGTCCAACGACCTCGACCTGATTGTCTGGCCCGAGGCGGCCTTGCCGATGTTCGAGGAGAACGCGCGGCCCATACTGGAGCGGGTGCAGTCCAAACTGTCGCCCGACACCGCCCTGCTCACAGGCATCCTGCAGCGCGACGGCGGCGCTAACTACAACGGCGTGATCGGCCTGGGTAACGCCGAGGGCCAGTATCGTAAGGTGCGTCTGGTGCCTTTCGGCGAGTACCTGCCGCTGAAGCGCCTGCTCGCCGGCACTATCGCTTTCTTCGACTTGCCCATGCCGGTCATGACCCCCGGGGCCGAGGCTCAGGGGCCGATCCACGCCGCCGGAACCACCATCGGTAACGCCATCTGCTACGAGATCATCTATGCCGATCGTGTCGCCGAGCAGGCGCGCGATGCTGAGCTGTTGCTGACGGTCTCCAACGACACCTGGTTCGGCCGCTCCATCGGCCCCCTGCAGCATCTGCAGATGGCCCGCCTGCGTGCGCTGGAGAACGGCCGGTACCTGATCCGCGCCACCAGCAACGGCGTGACCGCCATCGTCGATCCTCAGGGCCGTGTCACGGCCCGCGCACCGCAGTTCCAGGCGACGAGCCTTCGCGGCGAGGTGCTGCCCATGGTGGGAAACACGCCGTTCACCCGAACCGGTAGCTGGCCCACCTGGCTGTTGGCCGCCTTACTGGTGCTGCCTGGATGGCGATTCAACACACGTCGGTCTGGATGATAAGGGTCCAGCCGAAAAGGGAGAGAATGATGGCGTTATCCGAATCCCACTCTGGCACAGCAAGGAAATCTCCATGGTGGCAGCTTCGAACACGCACACTGGTGGGAGCGCTGGCAGGCTGGCTTGCGTTCATCGGCGTTGCTCAGGCCCAGGAGGAAAACAAGTGGCCCCTCGGCCACTATCCGCTGCCTGAACAAGGCAATGTGATCGGCGACACCTACCGCATAACGGTGGAGGATCGAGAAGATACCCTGCTCGATATCGCCAGGCGGCACAACCTGGGGTACAGGGAGATCGTGCGCGCCAACCCGGACGTGAGCATCTGGATTCCCGGCGAGGGTGCCGAGGTGACCATACCCGGACGCTTCATCCTGCCCCCTGCAGAGCGCACTGGCATCGTCATCAACATCGCCGAGCTGCGCCTTTATTATTATCCCGAGGTGGATGACGACGAGACGCCACGTGTCGAGACCTATCCTATCGGCATCGGTCGCGAGGGCTTCGATACGCCCCTCGGTGTGACCAAGACCACCATGAACATCAAGAACCCCGCCTGGTACCCACCCGAGTCGGTCCAGCGTGAAGCCAGGGCACGTGGTGAAGAGGCACCCAGCGTGGTGCCCCCAGGCCCGGACAATCCGCTGGGAGACCATGCCATTATCCTTGGATTCGATGGCTACTTGATCCATGGGACCAACCAGCCGGATGGTATCGGCATGCGTGCCAGTCGTGGCTGTATTCGCATGTTCCCTGGGGACATCGAGTCGATCTTCGACCGCGTGCCCGCCGGCACCCAGGTCCGAATCGTCAACCAGCCCATCAAGATCGGCTGGCATGAAGGGCAACCGCTGGTTCAGGCATTCCCGCCTCTGGAGGGGGAGGGGAACAGCATGTCCACGTTGGTAGAGACCATCACCCGTCTCAACCAACACAAGGCCGAGGGCTGGAGCTTCGATTATGAACAGCTTCGCGGCCTGTTGGATGACCCCAGCGGTCGCATGGTAGCCCTGAATCCCAAGCCGGAGCCCGCGTCGGATCCGGATAAAACGCATGACACAGACTACCAGGGTATCTACGCAGAAATCGCGCTGAGCAGGCCATGACGACGACAACATGGCGAGTCTTGTCAGTCTCGTGACGCTGACGTCGGTCGCGGATGATCCAGGATCTATAGCGCTCTACATGACCATTGGCGTTGCGTTTATAGCCCCACCTTGCCGCATGGCGCGGTGGGCTTCTAGTCTCACCGTTGGCATGCCGATTCTGGGGAGGGACGGGCTATCGACCTCGACGTTGCTCTGGGCTACCTGCTGCCGTGGGAGTTCTCGCTGGCCTGGTCGGGGGCCTGCCTGCTGGCCATCGTGCTCTACCTGCGTGGCCTCCGGCAGCGCCGACGGCGAGGCGAGGCCACAGGCGCAGGTCGAGTCCTTGCCTACCTGCTGGGTGTCGCCACCATCTATGGCGTCACTCAGACCCATTACGACTACCTCGCCCAGTACATGTTCTTTACCCATCGGGCACAGCATCTGGTACTGCATCACGCCGGCCCCTTCCTGATTGCCCTGGCCGCCCCCCTGCCGGTACTGACAGACGGCTTGCCGACCCGAATCAGGCACTTTTCAGGATGGAGGCCGGTCGCGCGCCTGCTGCGCCCTGTATACCGGACGCTTCAACATCCACTGATCGCTCCCGTACTGTTCGTCGGGCTGATCTATTTCTGGTTGATTCCCGAGGTCCACTTCGATGCGATGCTGAGTACCGACCTGTATCAAGTGATGAACTGGAGCATGGCGCTGGATGGGTTGCTGTTCTGGTGGTTGATCTTGGATCGCCGCACGCCGCAGCAGGGCGGCCTCGGTTACGGCAAGCGCATCGCCATCCTGCTGGTGGTGATTCCGCCGCAGATCGTGCTGGGGGCCTATATCGTCTTCAGCCGGAGTGTCATTTTCGATGTCTATGAGGTATGCGGGCGCGCCTGGCCGCTGGACCCTCTGACTGACCAGCTCCTCGGTGGCCTGTTGACTTGGGTACCGGCCACGATGATGAGTGCCATCGGGGTTCTGATCATTCTCAGCTTTCTGTTCCGTGATGCCCGCAAGGAGGATGCCGCTGATGTCTCTCACGCCACACCCTAGTCTGCCGCGCCTGGCGAAACGCTGGTGCTCGATTTTCCTCCTGCTGATCGCGACGACCGGCACGCTGGCGGCTGCCGAACTGGAGGTCAGCGAGGCGCGGTTGCGGCTCCTGCCCGGGGACCTGCCCGCGGCAGGCTACTTCACCCTCACCAATACCAGCGAGAAGGGCGTCACCCTGACAGGAGCGGATAGCCCCGCTTTCGGTAATGTCATGATGCACCGCAGTGTCAATCAGGATGGCGTCACCCGCATGGAGCCCGTCGCCCAACTGGAGCTGGCGGCGGGGGAGCAGGTCGAATTCGCCCCTGGTGGCTACCATCTCATGCTCATGAAGCGGGTTCGCCCCCTCGTCGTTGGTGACGACGTCGAGGTGAATCTTCATTTCGCCGGCAATCAGCGACAGGGTGTCACGTTCCGCGCCGTGGCGCCGACAGCACAGTAGGGGGAGCAGGATGCGCCAATGCATCATGGCACTATTCGTGACGCTATGGATTGCAGGCTGCAGCGATCCAGACTGGCAGACCAAGGATATCTCGGGGCTGATGCCTTCCCTGGCGTTCGAACTCATCGACGAGAACGGGAATACGGTGAGCGCCGATCAGTTCCTCGGCAAGACGACGCTGCTGTTCTTCGGCTTCACCCATTGCCCCGATGTCTGTCCGACCACCCTTTCGCGTCTCGACGCGGCCACCCAACGCATGGATGAAACCGCGCGTGATGAAATCCAGGTGCTCTTCGTCTCGGTGGATCCTCGCCGCGATGACGCCGAGACACTGGATAGCTACACCGACGCCTTCGGCCCCCAGTTCATCGGCCTCACGGGGGATAAAGCGGCACTCGATAAGCTGACACGCCGCTATCGGGTGACCTACGGGTATGGCGAAGAAGACAGCGAAGGGAACTATGATGTGTCGCACTCCAGCGCTGTCTTCGCCTTCAATGCCCAGGGAGAGGCGCGCCTGCTGATCCGCGACAGCGACCCCATGGAGGCCGTGGTTGCCGACCTTGGAAGGCTTGCCAGCGGTGCCTGAGTAGTCACCGTCCATCGCCCCTATCTTCCGTCGAGGATCGGGATGGGGATTACCTAGGAGTACGGTGCAAGGTTCGTCGTTGCGCCTTGAGGCAGCTGAACACCACGTTCGATCACCTTTCACTCCTGGAAATTGGGTCAGAGAGCTGCAAGGGCTATGTGTGAGAGGAGTTATTGGTCGGGTAGACCGGACGATT